>NZ_AUTP01000299.1:0-24333 GCF_000498075.1 Pseudoalteromonas sp. TAB23 | reverse complement strand
AGCCGCTATGGCAACGTCTGGTTGGTGGACAGGTTATGCGCTTTTAGGTGCAATTCCATTTTATATGGCTGATATCCCCTCGCTCGACTGGCCACAAATTTATTACTTTTTAGCTGCTGTAATGCTGCTGCTAATGAGTGGAGCATTGTTTGCAAAAGAGCCTGAATCAAATAGAGAAGCGGTACATGCCGAGCTTGAACGTGTGTACCTTGAAAAACTGTCCTCTACAAAACAAACCCCTCTTACAAAAACTGTTGCGTGGCTCGCGGTAACCGTTATTGATCCCTTTAGAGCTTTTTTTACTAAAAATGGCGTTAAAACGGCACTGGCATTACTTGCGTTTATTTTCTTATTTAAAATAGGCGAAGCGTTTTTAGGGCGAATGTCGATTGTTTTTTATAAAGAAATTGGTTTTAGCAATAGCGATATAGCTACATTTTCAAAGGTAGGTACTGCCGTACTTACAATCATATTTACCTTTGTTGGCAGTTTATTTAATCAAAAATATGGCATTGTTAAGGGTTTATTTGTTAGTGGCATTGCGATGGCGGCCTCAAACTTAGCCTTTTCGTGGATTGCTTTAGTTGGCCCTGATTTAAGACTGTATGCCTTTGCTATTGTTATTGATGGGTTTACGCAAGCATGGTCGCTGGTCGCTATGGTGGCCTTTATATCGATGTTATGCGATAGAGCATTTAGTGCAACACACTATGCATTACTGGCGTCATTAGGGAATTTAGGACGAACGTTACTTTCGAGCTACAGTGGTGTAGTAATTGATGATTGGTTAATGGGAAATTGGTCGCTGTTCTTTGTTTTAACAGCCTTGATGGTTATACCTTCGCTGATATTTTTATACCTGATTAGGCATAAATTATATGAGCTTGAGAAAAATTATCATAAAAATATTTAATGCATCCCTGCATTAACATATTGCTTAGCACTATCAAGTGCCCCTTAAAGTGTACTAAGCAATGTTTGAGTTAATCTACTTTTAGCAAGCTAAGTGCTTCATGTGGATCAACTTCTAGAGCTGTACAATAACGAACAAACTCAATCACATCTAAACGGCGTTCTTGATTTTCAATCTTGCCGATAAACGAATGAGGCGTTCCCAGCACTTGTGCTAGGCTTCGCATTGTATGACCCTTTTCGTGGCGCTTACTTTTAAGCCACTTTGTTAGCTTTGCATTTTCTTCAGAAGAAACTGTTTTGCCCATCATTTTACATCTCCTACTAGATGATTTGACGTACCTATTAAAGCAGTAGTCTCTATCAATAGCTGTAGGCAAGTAAGCAGTCATACCATATTTTCAATAGCAAGCTATTGCTTAACAAAGCATGTGTTGCTACTCACTCCACCAATATAGCTAAAAAACTACGCTAATAATGTGGTAAAGATTTGTTTTTATTGAGAATGAAATTTTGCCCGTCTCATTCTTGGATACATTATATACTATTAACACTTTGGTTAAATAACTAATTACATACTCGGTACAAATATGAACACGAGTGAATATTTATAAACGCTGAATATTGACCTAAGTACTCAAAAAGTATTAATAAATTAATTTCTAGTTATAAAATATTTAAATGAATTTTTATAACAATTTTGTTCCAATTTATCGTCACATGTTTATGATTAAGCAATAATTAGCACCAAAAAGGCCGAATAATGTTCAGACTTCTTTTTTTATTACCGATTGTGTTGTGCTTGGGTTGGTACTTTTTTTTGCGCCACAACGGCGTACCAATTAAGCAAGGAAAAAAAGGCTTTATATACATTTTAGCGTTTTCTGCTTTTGTACTTGGGTTTTTTGTATTGATAATGCAAATAACCGAATATGCCCCAACCGATTTGTAGGCATTAAAAAAGCCGCAAAAGCGGCTTCATTCTATTTAGCGTTTGGCTGTTAAACGCTAAAGCTTGCACCACAACCACAGGTTGTTGTTGCATTAGGATTAGATACAAAAAAGCGTGCGCCTTCTAATCCTTCAGTGTAATCAACTTCACCGTCAACCAAATATTGAATGCTCATTGGATCGATAACGAGTGTTACACCATTTTTTACAATTTCTAAATCGCCAGGATTCGCTTTTTCATCAAAAGTAAAACCATATTGAAAACCAGAACAACCACCACCTGTTACATAAACACGCAGTTTTAAATCTGGATTTTCTTCTTCGTCGATTAACTGTTTAACGCGAACAGCAGCTGCATCGCTGAACTTAATTGGTAATTCTTCAGACATTTTAAAACCCTCAATATCGCAATGGCGTGATTATCTAATACCCGAGTGTTTTAATCAAGTATAGTAAAACAACTCTTTACTCTAAGTTATACCTATAAATTAGTAAAAAAGTGGCTAAACATTAGCTCACTAAAATAATACTTAAGCAAACTAAAAGCGACCCTTGTAAACTATAAATTCATTAAAAATTTTAGTTATAAAAAATAGGTCTTAATCTTTACTGCAAATTGTTAATATAAGTTACGAAAAATTCAAAATCACAAGGACTTAACTAAACTCTTTTGCTAAAATGCTGCTGAAAAATGCGGCGAGGAAATAATGCATGTGGCTTGAGCAACTCAGGCGTCGACTGGCAAAACCTAAAACATCTGTACAATTATGCTTATTAGGCGTAGTTGCCGGATTAATTGCTGCATTTTTTATTATTTTATTTCGCTTAACTATTTTGTTTTTTCAAAGCTTATTTTTGGAAACACCTGACGACTTTACTACCCTACCCACTCTTGAACGCGTTTTAATGCCATTAATAGCCGCATTTTTAATTGCGTGCTTTGCTGCATTTACTGGCTTTAAACATTACCGTTTAGGCATTCCTTTTGTTATTCATCGTATTAAACGCCATTACGGGCAAATGCCTTTATACAATACGGTTAATCAATTTGTTGGTGGCGCACTTGCACTCATTAGCGGTTTTTCGGTTGGCCGAGAAGGGCCTTCCGTACATATGGGCGCAACAGGTGCGAGTATTTTAGCGGATAAACTACATTTACCGCATAACGCCATGCGTACTTTAAGTGGTTGCGGCGTTGCAGCAGGTATAGCCGCTTCGTTTAATACCCCACTTGCAGCCGTTATTTTTGTAATGGAAGTGGTACTTCGAGAATATAAAGTACACATATTTGTGCCAATCATGCTTGCTGCTGTTACTGGTGCACTCGCTACGCAGTTTGTTTTTGGTGAAGGCTCTGAACTTGCACTCATTACAATAGCGCCATTAAGTGGTTGGCATTACCCTTATTTAATATTATGCGGTATGGCGCTGGGCGCTATAGCATTTAGCTTTAATCAAAATTTAATGCTAATTATTAAAACATTTAAACCTTTAAGTATGTTTCCTCGTTTACTAATCGCAGGCTGTATTGCCAGCTTGATAGCTTACGCGGTGCCTCATGCTATGGGTTCTGGTATGAGTGCGATTACTATCGCGGTTGAATCGCCTGATAACGTAAAGCTGCTTACTACCATTTTAATAGCAAAACTACTTGCCACATTGTTTGCTATTGGTTTGGGTATTCCGGGCGGTTTAATTGGTCCGGTAATTGGGCTTGGTGTATTAATTGGGACATTAATGGCCTTTTTTGCTCAATATATTAGCCCGGGTACTGATATTGCGGGTACGTATGGGGTTTTAGGTATGGCTGGATTATTAGCGGCTACACTGCATGCACCACTTGCTGCATTAACAACAGTAATGGAGCTTACATCATCACCTGAAATAATCGTTCCTGCGATGATAGTTATAACCACTGCATATGTAACTGCATTACAATTTTTTGGAAATCGCTCCATATTTTTGCAGCAATTAGATTTTCAGGGATTGCCGTACCATGTATCTCCCGCTACCGAAGCATTACAAAAAGTGGGAATAATGGATGATATGGATGAAGACTTTAAATTGCTTTACTCAGACGATAAAGAGCAAATAAAAAATACGCTTGATGCCATGGATAGCCAAACACCCTTGATTGTTTTTGACGAAGAAAATGGCTATCGCCTCGCTGAATACGATTTAACGCTAATGTCTGATGAAGCAATAAATATAAATTACATTAGCTTGCAGGGCATCAGCAGCCAAGCCACCCTAGCCGATGCATTCGATATACTAAAAGATAAAAGAAGTGGCGCGCTTTACGTTTATAACCTTTTAGATAATCAACAAATTATGGGGCTATTACGCTGGGATCAAATTCATCATATTTTAACCATTCGTAACAGCTTACTTTAAGCAATAAGGACTATTATGAGCGCATTATTGATTTATAAAACACTCCACATATTTTTTATGATTGCGTGGTTTGCCGGTATTTTTTACTTGCCTCGATTATTTGTATATCACGCAATGAGCGAAGAAAGATCATGTAACTCTATGCTTAAAGTTATGGAGCGCAGGTTACTTTATTTCGTAACCCCATTTGCTGTTTTAACGGCTGTATTTGGTGTGTTAACCATTGTTGAATATGGTCGTGATTGGTTTAAATACAGTATGTGGCTACATTACAAACTTGTACTGGTAATTATTTTATACCTATACCACGGCTACTGTTTTAAGTTATTAAGTGACTTTAAACATGACCGAAACACTAAAACAGACCGCTTTTACCGTATTTTTAATGAGCTCCCTGTTATTGCGCTGCTCATCATTGTGGCACTTGCGGTAATAAAACCTAATTTATAAGCGTTTCGGTGCATGTTAAACTGCGCTGCAATTTACAATACTTGCTATAACACGCGCGATTGCGTGCTCCATTTATGGATTATCGCGCCCATTTGATTGATTAGGAATTACCCCATGTTAAGTTTCCAAGGCGAACATATACTGTCTGTAAATCAGCTAGACAGAGACTGCATTGAACGTATTTTTGCAGTAGCTAAAAAAATGGAGCCTTATGCTAAAAAACAAAAGCAAACAACGGTGCTTAAAGGCGCTATTTTAGCTAATTTGTTTTTTGAACCAAGTACTCGCACGCGAGTTAGCTTTGGTACAGCCTTTAACTTACTAGGCGGTGGTGTACGTGAAACTACAGGTATGCAAAGCTCAGCGCTTGCAAAAGGTGAATCACTTTACGATACCGCGCGCGTTATTTCAGCTTACGCCGATGCTGTTGCTATGCGCCACCCCGATGCAGGCTCAGTAAGTGAATTTGCTGATGGCTGTACTGTGCCAGTTATTAATGGCGGCGACGGCCCAAATGAGCACCCGACTCAAGCATTACTTGATTTATTAACCATTGAGCGTGAATTACACCGTTTTGATCAAAATATTGATGGCATGCATATAGCGCTTGTGGGTGATTTAAAATATGGTCGCACAGTGCATTCTCTATCAAAGCTATTGTGCCATTATAAAAACGTAAAGTTTTCGATGGTCGCGCCTGATGGCCTACAAATGCCAACGAGCATTTTAGATGCCGTAGAAAATGCAGGACACAAAATTGAGCTAGTAAACAAGATGGAAGGTAATTTAGCCNCACGTATTCAAGAAGAGCGTTTTCCTTCACAAGAAGAAGCAAATAAATACCGTGGCGGTTTTAGAATTAGCCAATCTATTTACAGCGCTCATTGCAAACCTAACTCTGTGTTAATGCATCCGTTACCACGTGATAGTCGCTTAGAAGCCAACGAGCTTGATAACGACTTAAACAGTAACGACAATTTAGCAATATTCCGCCAAGTACAAAATGGCGTATTAATTCGTATGGCACTGTTTGCTTTAACACTCGGCGTAGAAAATAAAGTCGATAAGTATGAAGTGGACGTACCTTGGTTTAGCCGCAAACGCGACAGCTAAACCCTCTTTAAGTGACAATTTATAGGATTTTTCATGACAATTAGCCAAGACTTATTTGAACGCGCTCAAGCCTCTATTCCAGGTGGCGTAAACTCGCCAGTTCGTGCTTTTAATGGTGTAGGCGGTACGCCGCTATTTATTACAAAAGCAGAAGGCGCGTTTACATTTGATGCCGACGGTAATCGTTACATTGATTATGTTGGCTCTTGGGGGCCTATGATCATGGGCCATAACCACCCTGCAATTAAACAAGCCGTGCACGAAGCAGTAGAAAATGGCCTTAGCTATGGCGCGCCAACTGAAGCCGAAATACTAATGGCTGAAAAAGTAAAAGAGCTGGTTCCATCAATCGAAAAAGTACGCATGGTTAGCTCAGGCACTGAAGCAACAATGAGTGCAATTCGTTTAGCACGTGGCTTTACCGGCCGCGATAAAATATTAAAATTTGAAGGTTGTTACCACGGCCATGCTGACTCGTTATTAGTTAAGGCAGGCTCTGGTGCACTAACAATGGGCGTACCTAATTCTCCTGGTATTCCTGAGGACTTTGCTAAGCATACACTTACTGTATCGTTTAATAACCTAGATGAAGTAAAAGCTATTTTTGCAAAATACGCTGACGAAATTGCCTGTATTATTGTAGAGCCAGTAGCCGGTAACATGAACTGCATTCCACCAGTGCCTGGCTTTTTAGAAGGTTTGCGTGATGTGTGTGACGAATATAAATCAGTACTTATTTTTGATGAAGTAATGACGGGTTTTCGTGTTGCACTTGGCGGCGCTCAAGCGTATTACAACATTAAACCAGACCTTACGTGTTTAGGTAAAGTCATTGGCGGCGGCATGCCTGTTGGCGCATTTGGTGGTAAAACCGAAATAATGGATTACATTGCGCCTGTGGGCCCTGTTTACCAAGCGGGTACTCTTTCTGGTAACCCTATTGCGATGGCTGCAGGTTTAAAGTCACTTGAGCTATTATGTGAGCCAGGTCTACACGATAAGTTAGAAGCAACGTCTAAAGCAATTTGTGAAGGCTTTGAAGCTGGCGCTAAAAAAGCAGGCATTGCATTAACAACTAATTATGCTGGCGGCATGTATGGATTCTTTTTTACCGATGCTGAAAAAGTAACGACATACAAACAAGCTACTGAATGCGACCTAGGGCGCTTCAAACGTTTTTTCCACCTTATGCTTGAAGAAGGTGTGTACCTTGCTCCATCAGCATTTGAAGCTGGTTTTGTATGTGCTGCGCATACTGAGCAAGAAGTAAAAGAAACAATAGCGGCAGCAGAACGCTCGTTTGCTAAACTTTAAGTTAAAATTACTTTTTATATTTTATAAGCACTTGTTTTTACAGTGTGTAATTAAGACTAAAGATTGAAAAAAGCCCGAAAGGGCTTTTTTTATTTGTAAAGTACTATAAATGAATGATAATTAAGCATAACAAGGTCTATTCACCTTTACCCTAATTACAAAAATACAAGAGAGCCTTATGTCAGGATTACGCCAATTTTCTTTTCCCGCTATCCAGCTAATGGCAAATTTAAAATACAAAACTAAAATCAGCTTAATGTTTGGAATTTTACTCGTTCCTCTTGCACTTAGTTTGTTTTTTTTAGTCTCATTATTAAGTGAAAGTATCGCTGTTTCAAAAATGCAGCAACAAGGTTTAAAAGGCTACAGGTCAATACTCTCAAATCAAATGCAGGGGGAAGCAAATCAAAATATAAAAATTGCTCGCTCACTCGGTTTTGATATAAAAGACGATCAAGCAAATGATGTACTTGAACTTGTTTCTATCCAGTCTAACTTAGCATTAGATAGCCAGTTAGCTAGTGCTTACGTAAACCGCTCTTTAGTCACACCAATTCCTGCACTTATAATGCAAATAAACTCGACAGCGCAAAGCGCAAACACTGTTTTGGCAAGTAATCGTTTTACGCCAGATACGTTTATAGCACTTTCAAATTTTAGTAAATCACTGCCTTTATATGAAAAACAACTCGATAAAATACTCAATGTAGCCACCAATGCAGACAAGTCAGTAAATAAAGCGCTCATGCCCTCGTTAGATAATTTACACAGTGCTGTTGGTGCATTTAAAAAAGCGATAGATGAAAAACTACTTGAGCCAGACGATATTTTATTAACTCAATCAGAATTTACTAAACTAACAAACAATGTTCACAGCAGTATTAATCAACTTGTTAGTAAGAGTATTCCAACGCTTGAGAGCCTTATTGAAGCAAAACTACAAACTCAACAGTGGACTCGAAATCTTGTTTTAGCTGCTTCATTAATTAGTTTGTTATTTGCATTTTATTTGATGATTGGTTTTTATTTTGCAGTTGTTGATACCATTAATCGCTTTGCTGATGCAGCGAATAGAGCCGCGAATGGCGACTTAAATGCCACTATCGATTCGAGCACTAATGATGAAATGGGAATTATTGCATCGCGCTACAACGCATTACTTAATGCATTTTCACATTTATTAATTGATGTTAAAGCAAGTACAGAAGAGCTATGCGGCGCAACTAAATCGCTATCACATGCGAGTAGCCAAACAAGCAATGATGTTTCAAAACAGCAAATCCGAGTAAATGCCATTTATAATGCACTAAGCGAAATGGCTCAAAACGCACTTGCAGTTGAAGAGTCAGCCCATCAAGCAACGCTTACCGCGCAAGATGCTGCTGCGCATGTAAAACAAGGTTCAGACAATACAATGGAGCTTGCTAAATATATGCAAGATCTACAAATTGAATTTGCAGAGAGCCAACAAGCGCTCGATAAGCTAGCACAAGATAGCCAAGAAATTAGCAAAGTTAGCAAAGGTATTAGTGAGATAGCCGATCAAACAAACTTGCTTGCACTAAATGCCGCTATTGAAGCTGCACGAGCTGGCGAGCATGGCCGAGGCTTTGCCGTTGTAGCTGATGAAGTAAGAACTCTTGCTCAGCGTACACAAACACAAACACAAGAAATTCACCAAATTATTAGCTCCTTACAACAAGCATCTGACGACACTCAGCAAAAAATGCGTTCAAGTGTTGAAAAAATGGAGCAATCGGTAAAAGCAGCCAATCAAACCAATGAAGTATTGCAAAGCGCAGAGCAAAGTATGGGCGACATTAAACATCAAGGTGAAGTTATTGCAGAGCGTGTTAAACAGCAGTCAAATGCGACAACACAGGCATTGAATGATTCGCAAGAGGTGAGCAATTTAGCAGATCAAACGCTAACATCAGCTCAATCAACGCTGCAAGATGCACAGCAGCTAAGTCGCTTATCTAATGATTTAACCAAATCAATGCAGTTTTTTAAATCTTAAGCGTTAACTACAACTCACAAAAAAGCCGCTAAATAAGCGGCTTTGTTGTTTAAAGTAATCTTAAATTAACGAATACATTGTGGTCTTGGCTCGAACTCACTCGCTCTAAGCGGTAGCTGAATCACCTTGCCACATCCTGGTGGTGCCTGCTTACCCGTTTGCTCATTTACAAATGCCCAGCGTATTGATGGTGGACGCGTATCAGCTATTGCTTGTGGGTTAAGTGGCTTTAAGTAACGAATATACGCTTCTAATGCGCCTACGCTGCCTGTTAACCCCGTGCTTTTGTTGTCGTCTCGACCAAGCCACGCAACAGTCACTGTATTTTGATCAAAGCCTGCAAACCAACTATCACGTAAATCGTTACTAGTTCCTGTTTTACCTGCTAGTTGGATTGATGGGAAGTGTAAATTTAAGCGTTTAGCAGTGCCGTCTTTCGTTACGCGTTTCATCGCGTATTTAGTCATATACATTGCAGATTTATCAAAACGAGGCTCTGCATTTACTTTATGCTTATAAAGTACTTTACCAACCGAGTCAGTTAATGCCGAAATTGCAGTGAGCTTTTTATATTCGCCATCTGCAGCAATTGTCGTATAAAGCTGAGCAACTTCAAAACTCGACATTTCAACAGCCCCTAAAAGCAACGATGGGTATTCGTTTATCGCCCCTTTAGCGCCTAATCCTTTTAGTGTTTTCGCAACTTTATCAACACCTACATCGAGGCCTAAATTAACCGCTGGAATATTAATACTGTTACTAAATGCTTTGTAAAGAGGGATTGCACCACGGTATTGATGATCAAAGTTTTCTGGTTGCCACACTTTTCCCTGCTCATTTGTAACCTGTACTGGCGAGTCATCAAGCAAAGTAGCTAAATTATAATGTGGTAATTGCAATGCGGTTAAATACACAGCAGGTTTTACCAGCGAGCCAATATTACGTTTTGTATCTAAAACACGGTTAAACCCTGAATAACGAACATCGCGCCCTGCAACAAGTGCAGATACACCGCCCTTTTCTACATTAACAGAGATCATGGCTGCTTCTAGTTTTTCGGTTCTAGGACGATTTTCCAGGTACGGTAAGCTCTTTTCAATAGACTCTTCCATTGCTGTTTGCTTTTGTAAGTCAAAATAAGTAAACACTCTTACGCCAGCATCAAGTGTTTGCTGATCTGGCAATAATTCATTTAGTTCTCTGTTTACTAACTCTAAATAACCTGGATATGATTTTTGTAAACTCGCTTTCATTGGCGCAATATCAATTGGGCGATTAAGCGATGCACGGTACTCTTTTGTGCTAAGTAGCTTGTTTTCAACCATAAGGCGAAGCACTAAGTCTCGGCGCTCCATTGTGCGCTCTTTATAGCGACGTGGATTGTAATAAGATGGACCTTTTACCATTGCCACCAGCAAAGCAATTTGATCGTACTCAAGCTCATCTACCGGCTTTGAAAAGTAAAAGTCAGCAGCAAGCCCCATACCGTGCACACCTTGGTTGTATGACTGCCCTAGGTATACTTCATTTAAGTAAGCTTCTAATATCTGATCTTTTGAATAACGATAATCTAAAATAAGGGCAATAAAGGCCTCATTTATTTTTCGTACTAAAGAACGCTCACGTGTTAGGTAAATATTTTTAGCTAACTGCTGAGTAAGCGTACTACCACCTTGAACGGTGCGCCCCGCTTTAATATTAGAATAAAGCGCGCGTAAAATAGAAAACACTGATACACCATGATGTTCGTAAAAATCACGGTCTTCAACCACCAATAGCGTATCTTTTAGCATTGCTGGAAACTTATCTAGTGGTACAAATTCTCTATCTTGTTTAGAGTCATTACCAATACGCGCTATTTGCACAGGCTCTAGACGGGCAGAGTTTAAACGTCTGCCAAATTTATCTTTAATGGTCGCAACTTTTTGCCCTGCAAAGCGAAGTTCAATAATATGTGATTCTTCAAGGCCATCATAAAATTCAAAATCACGACGATAAATCTTGATGCTATCTGCTGTTTTAACAAACTGCCCTGTGCGGCTTAATCTATTAACCGATGAATAATTTAAACGCTCTAGCTCAAACACTACTTCCTGGCTTGATAAAAATTGCCCCGGATAAAACTCCATAGAACGAGCATACACTTGCGCTGGAAGTTGCCATTTATTACCTTCAAATATACGCGTTGTTTTTGAATCTAAATAAATGAAATACATTGCCATTGCAATAAAAACAGCCAAGCTTAGTTTCCAAAACACTGACCATGTTTTTCTCATAAAAGAGCGTTTAACAGTGGTTTCCACTGTTTTTTTACTGCCCTTTGAGGTGCTTTTTTTTGTCTTGCTTGACGATTTACTTGCACGTTTAACTGCAGGTTTACTGGTAGGTGTTTTTTTATTGTCGGCCATTTAAGTGTAATTTATTCCAAGGGTTATTCACGAGTGTGAGCTTAGCATATTGGATATATCGTAACATCCGAAAAGTTAACCCCCCCTGAAACAAAAAAAGCCCTACCGGAGTAGGGCTTTGTGTAAACACACTATTATTTAAATAAACTATTAGCTATTTCGAACAGAAACAAACTCTGGGTAGGCTTCAATACCACAATCGTGTTGATCCATACCGTTTAGTTCTTCTTCTTCGGTTACTCGTATACCCATTGTTTTGTTAAGCACAGTCCAAACAATAAATGATGCTACAAATACAAAGGCAAGAATACATACTAGACCCGTTAACTGATTAACAAAGCTTGCGTCACCATTGGTTAGCGGTACTAACATAATACCTAATGCGCCACACGTACCATGAACAGAGATAGCACCCACTGGATCGTCAATCTTAACTTTATCAAGTGCTATGATACTAAATATAACAAGTGCACCACCAAGTAGACCAAGTAGACATGCCATTAATGGTGATGGTGATAGAGGGTCTGCTGTTATAACAACTAAGCCAGCTAATGCACCATTTAAGACCATTGTTAAATCTGATTTACCCCAAAGTACTTTACATACAAACAGTGCTGCAATAGCACCCATTGCAGCTGCTGCATTGGTGTTAAGTAATATTTGGCCTACTGCAGTTGCGTTTTCTTTATCCGAAAGTAGTAATTGAGAACCACCGTTAAAGCCAAACCAACCCATCCATAAAATAAATGTACCTAGTGTAGCAAGTGGTAAGTTTGAACCTGGAATTGGGTATATTTCACCGTTCTTACCATATTTACCTTTACGAGCACCTAGGATTAATACACCAGCTAGTGCAGCTGCTGCACCTGCGCCATGCACAATTGCAGAACCTGCAAAATCAACAAAGCCCATTTCAGATAAGAAACCACCACCCCATGTCCAGTAACCTTCAATAGGGTAAATAAAACCAGTTAGTACTACAGCAAAACCTAGGAAAGCCCACAGTTTCATACGCTCAGCAACAGCACCCGATACAATCGACATAGCGGTTGCAACAAATACTACTTGGAAGAAAAAGTCAGATTCTAAAGAATGGTCAGCATCGGCAGCTTGTGTACCAATTAAAGCGCCTATTGAAGGAATAAAACCACCTTCGGCATTGTCTACATACATAATGTTGTAGCCAACTAATAAAAACATCGTACATGCAATTGAATATAGCGCGACATTTTTAGTTAAAATTTCAGCTGTGTTTTTAGAGCGAACTAAGCCCGCCTCTAACATGGCAAAACCTGCTGCCATCCACATTACTAATATACCTGATATTAAAAAATAGAAGGTATCGAGTGAAAACTTTAGTTCTATTATTGTATTTTCCATGAGACCCCCTTAAATTGCTTCTTCGTCAAGTTCGCCAGTACGGATACGAACAATTTGATCCAAGTCGTACACGAAAATTTTACCGTCACCAATTTTACCTGTTGATGCAATTTTAGTGATTGCTTCAACAACGCGTTGACAATTTTCAGTACGAGTTGCAATTTCAAGTTTGATCTTAGGAATAAAATCTACTTGGTATTCTGCACCACGATATAACTCAGTATGACCTCGTTGACGTCCAAAACCTTTAACATCAACTACTGTCATCCCCTCAATTCCTAAATCAGCGAGTGCTTCACGCACGTCGTCTAATTTAAATGGTTTTATGATTGCACTAATCATTTTCATAGCGGCCCCCTCGGACTCTTTATTGTTATCCTATTGGGTTAAACAATCCAACCTTTGTGCCACTATTTTATATCAATTAAAAACAGCCACTTAGTAAAAAATACAAACTCAAGATCAAAAAAAACGCACCAATTAGGTGCGTTAATTTAACAAGTCAGCTACATTGGTGCGTGCTATATCTCTATATATTTATCACGTACCTAGTTTTGTTTAAGAAGGGTTATACCACGCAGTTTCTGCCTTGGTTTTTAGCTTCGTATAATGCTTTGTCAGCAACACGCATAGCCTGCGTTAGACTAGTGTCTTGAAAGTCAGCCAAGCCTATACTGGTGGTAATTTTAATTGATTTATCGCTAATAGAAAAATCGTAACTAGCCATCTTTTTCCTAAATGCTTCAAAGTATTCACGACCGCGTTCTAGCTCTATTTCTGGTAATATTATGGCAAACTCTTCTCCGCCAACCCGTGCAACCGTAAACTTTGAAAACGTAGATCGTATTAATGAACCAACCTGCTTTAAAGCCTGATCGCCGCCTTCATGGCCTAATGTATCGTTAATGTTTTTGAAAAAGTCGATATCAAGCAATGCCAAAGTATTTTTCTGGTTTTTACTTTTAAGGAGCTTTTCTGCATATTGATAAAAGTAGCGTCGGTTATGAAGCCCTGTTAAGTGATCCCTATGTGCGCTTTCTTTAATATCTGAAATTAACGACAGTTGCTCCATTGTTTGAAGTACTCGACAATGAAACTCTTCATTCATAAATGGCTTTGTTAAAAAGTCATTGGCGCCATATTTAATAAATCGTGCTGATAGGCCATGCTTCCCCGCGCCCGACAAGCCAATAATTGCTAAGTCGTCTCGGCCTCTAAAATTACGTACCGCTTTGACAAGTTCAAAGCCATCCATAGAGGGCATAGCATAGTCGGTCATAAGTAGCTTTATATCAGGGTTAGCTTTTAATATTTCGAGTGCTTGTTGTCCATCATGGGCATCTGTTACATCAAACAATTGCTTTTCTAGCATTTGCTTCATTAAAGAGCGACTTAGTAATGAGTCATCTGCTATTAGTGCTTTACAGCCTTGATTTCTGAGTAATTGCGCAACGAGCTTAACGGCATAATGGTAAGAATCGCGATTATCTTTAATAACATAATCAACTACGCCCAATTCAAGCATTTGTTGGCGCTTGTACTCATCTATTTTTGAGGTTAAAACAACCGTAGGAATTTTTTTAGATAAAGTATATTTTGCAACTTCACCGTGCGGAGCATCTGGCAAAGTTAAATCAACTAACGCAAGCGTATAATCGTGCTTTTCTACGAACGTAGCGCATTCTGCTAAAGACCAAGCAAAATCAATTGCTACATCAAGGTATTGTGCAGTTAAGTGGCGAAGCACCTGCTGCACTACTTTACTGTCTTCAACCACTAATACTCTTTGCATAAAGCTTCTCTTTACCTTTAATTAATTTTGTAACAAAACGACAAATACAACGCTATTACTGCAATAGCATTAGTCATAAACATCCGGTGTAGAGTGCACTTATGTGCTTGAAAGCGTAATCCATTAGATTTTTTTGGTGATAGCCTGTATATAAAATCAATACAAGTAGGCCCGCAATATACCTGAATTCTGTGATTAACTAAATAAAGAAACCAAATCCCAAATAACTATAAAAGTGGTTAGCGTGCGTCTCTAAGCGCATTAATACCTTACTTAACTAGTATTATCGGCCACTAGTCTCAATACTTTTGTTATTTAACTCATTAATGTCTTTAATGGTGTATCAACAATAATAAGGACACCTAATGAAGCTTAGCCGTATTATCAGTTTACCGATAACTGTTATTGCATTAATAATCAGTACAAGCACGCTTGCCGATAACCAACGTCGTATTGATGTAGACAGCAAAGTTGTTACTCAACATAAAGCTAAAATCAACGGTCAACGCTTTAATTACACCGTTGCCACAGGCACACAACCTGTATGGGATGATAAAGGCGACGCGGTTGCGACATTGCAATACACCTACTATACACGCGACAAAGTTGACGACAGGACAACTCGCCCATTACTTATTTCATTTAATGGCGGGCCAGGTTCGGCTTCTGTATGGATGCACCTTGCTTATACTGGCCCTCGCGTATTAAAAATTGATGACGAAGGCTATCCAATTCAACCTTATGGCGTAAAAGACAACCCATATTCTGTACTTGATATTGCCGATATTGTTTACGTAAACCCTGTAAATACAGGCTACTCTCGCGTACTTGAAAACGAAAAAGGCGAACTTCCTTCTAAAGTAAAACAAAAAGAGCTATTTTTTGGTGTTAATGCCGATATTAAATACCTTGCTGAGTGGTTAAATACTTTTGTAAATAGAGCTGAGCGCTGGCGATCGCCTAAATTTTTAATTGGTGAAAGCTACGGTACAACACGTGTATCAGGCCTAGCTCATGAGCTTCAAAATAGTCAATGGATGTACATAAACGGTGTTGTTCTCGTATCACCTACTGATATTGGTATTAAGCGCGACGGCCCGATTAAAGCCGCTAACCGCCTACCTTACTTTGCAGCGACTGCTTGGTATCACAAAGCACTTAAAGCCGATTTACAAGCTAAAGATCTAGATGAGTTATTACCTGAAGTTGAAGAGTTTACTGTAAACGAGTTAATCCCAGCGCTTGCTAAGGGTGGCTTTATTAATGCTGAAGAAAAACGTCGAATTATTACAAAAATGGCACACTACGCTGGCTTATCAGAAAAGTTTGTTGAACAAAATAACTTGGATATTCCAACTCGATTTTTCTGGAAAGAGCTACTACGTGAACGTGGTCAAACTGTGGGTCGCTTAGATTCTCGTTATTTAGGAATAGATAAACGAGGCGCGGGTGAATCCCCAGACTACTGGGCTGAACTTACCTCTTGGTTACACTCTTTCACTCCTGCAATTAATCACTACTTACGTGAAGAGTTAAACTATAAAACAGATGTAAAATATAATTTATTTGGTAATGTTCACCCATGGGATAGAACCGGTAATAATACGGGTGAAAATCTTCGTTTAGCAATGGCGCAAAACCCTTACTTAAACGTGATGATTCAATCAGGATACTTTGATGGTGCAACCAATTACTTTGACGCTAAATATACGTTATGGCAATTAGACCCAAGCGGTAAAATGAAAGACCGTTTGAGCTTTAAGGGCTACAGAAGTGGACACATGATGTACCTTCGCCACGCTGACTTAGAAAGCTCTAATAACGATTTACGTGACTTTATACAGGACGCTTTACCTAAGAAAGGGGAAGCGGCTAAATACTAAAATATTTAAAACATAAAATGGCTCTTTATGAGCCATTTTTTATGTGCGTTTTTCATATCGTAAACAATAGCTTTTAAGTTGCGTTACTACATCGTTGAAGCAGGTCTCGAGACTTTGCATTTCATTGTTATCAATAGATTCATTTTCTGCATACGTTTCGATCTGCTGGCATATATCAGCCAGTTTAATAGCCCCTACCGATTTTGACGACGACTTTAAGGCATGGGCCTGAAAAGCCAAATCAACATAATTTTTACTCTTAGCATACGCATTAGCTAATTTAATTTGCTCCCCTGCCGTTTGTAAAAACGCATTAAACACCATGCAGTGCACAGTAGGATCATCACCAAGCATTGCTTTTAATAACGAGATATCTAGTTGATCAAAACTATCTGAAGCTATATTTTCACCATCAGATTTTTCTGATCGCGTGTTGACCACTGTTTGAGAGTGCTCCATCAATAACGACTTTAATTTAACAAGCTCAATGGGCTTGGTTAAAAAGCCGTTCATTCCACAATCATAACAATTATCTATATTATTTTTGGTAATGTTGGCCGTAATTGCAATTATAATAAGTTTATCAAAATGAGTGTTTTCGCGTATTTTTTTGGCTAACCCTAACCCATCGAGTAAAGGCATTTGAATGTCGGTTAACAAAATATCAAAATGGTTACTTTGCAGAGTTTCCCAGGCTTGTTCCCCATTACTTACAAAAGTAGAACACACTCCAAGCATGGTTAATTGCTGTTTTAATACTTGCTGATTTGTAACCTGATCTTCTGCCACTAAAACCTCAAGCGTAGGAAGAGTTACTGTATCTAAGCTTTGCAGTATTATTTGAGGTACTTGCACTTGTGCTGGCAAGTCAGTTTGCTCAAAGCTGTTAAAGTTTAGTGTAAAACAAGAACCTTTGTGCTGCTCACTTTGCGCGCTTAAAGACCCCTGCATAAGCTCTACCAGCTGCTTAGTTATCACTAAACCAATACCCGTACCGTTCACTTTACTGGTTTCAGCTCCTAAACGGTCAAAAGGTTTAAATAAGCGAGAAATGTCATCTGGAGCAAATCCACATCCGGTGTCTGTTACATCTATTTCGCATTGTTTATTACTTAACACCCGGCAATTTATATTAATGCTGCCATTTGGTTTGTTGTATTTAATCGCATTTGAAAGCAAGTTAAGCATCACTTGTTTAAAGCGGCGCTGATCAATATAAATACTCAACCCTTCTAAGGACTCGAAACCTTGGGTATGCAGTGTTATTGATTGCCCTTTAACAAGCTCAGTGACGAGCTCTACTGACTCCTCTAATATGCTTTTAATAGGCACATAAGAAAAACTAAACTGCATATTACCCGACTCAATAGCCGTTAAATCAAGTACATCGTCTATAAGTAATAGTAAATGTTCTCCAGCTTGATAAATACTTTTCGCGTTTTCTTTTTGTACTTTATTAGCACTCTCATCATATCCATACAGCTGGGCTAAGCCTAAAATTGCATTTAATGGGGTTCTTAATTCGTGGCTCATACTGGCCATAAAATCTGACTTTGCTTTACTTGCTGACTCAGCTTGAATTCGTAATACATTTAATTTTTGATGGTTATTAGCAACCTCATCAACCATGTTATTAAATGCACTTATTACACTGCCCACTTCGTTTTGTTGTTGTTTATCTATGTGGCAGTCAAAGTCACCTTTGGCTAAACGTGAAAACCCCCCTTTTAACGTCCTCAAAGGCGATGTAACCCTGTAATCCACCAGCCAAGCTAAACCTATAAAAACGATAACTAAAATAATAAATTGTATATATATTAAGGTGTAATGAAGTTTTGAAGATTCGTTTATTTCATTCGTAAAATTAACAACCAAGCTAATATTAGCCAGCGGTTTATCTAAAAACACCACCTGCTGAGATAACAACATGTCGCCGTTTCCATTTGCTCCAACCCAATTTTCAAGCGGGTATAATTGGTTTTTTGAATCAACATCAACAATTTTAATACTTTTCCAGTTAGGGCGAGTTTGGAGTTGGCTGTCTATTTCTTCATATAGCTCTGCATACTGCCTAGTTAACAACGGAGTCGTTATAGAAGTCGATAACTGCGCTAAAGAACGCTGAGCAGCCTTTGAAAGCCCATCGTTTACCCAACGCGCTTGTTCAGGTAATGCGTAAAACATAAAAAGACAGGCCATAAGCAAGCCACAAAGCGATACAACAATAAAGCTTTGCGCCCTTAAACTACGAAACCCTCTAATTTTCAACATAAAATGAGCGCAAGCCCCACTGAGTTAACTGCTGATACTCTGCTAAAGTTGCAATACTAGGTTTAATAATTGGGATACCTGCAAGCAAATGTTTATGCTCTGCGCTTTGGCCAATATCTAAAATAGCTTGTTGCACTTTTAACTGTATTGTAGGGTCAACCCTTGGGTGGGCTACAATTGGATGGCGACTAATTTCACGCGTTTTATAAAGAATTTTAAGCTTATTTTGCAAGCTTTCTGGTTGTTGTTTAAAGGTGCCCATTACACCACCGCCCGCCATTGTTGAATGCAGTGCTACATTTAAATATACCGAAGGGTGGGTTTGAACATATACAGGCTTTATTGTTAGCCCATACAACAACGCTAAGTCGGCTCTCATTAATAATGACGCACCTAATGCATTAGGTGCAGGGAATGCTATTTCGGCGCCCTCTAGTTGGCTTAAATTATCAATACCACTATTTTTATTTACGAGCAAAATACCTTGCAGCTTTCGCCCTGCATCTTTTATTAGTGGCAAATACCCCTGTTTTTCATATGCTACAACACTGTGCCATGGGTTCATGTATGCAAAGTCGTACTCGCCATTAGCAAAGGCTTTTTCAAATACAGGAATAGACTCAACTGTAATTAGCTTTATTGTTACTCCTGTTTGCTTACTTACTTGCTTTAACAAAGGTTGCCAAATAGCATTTAGCTTTTGCGGCTCATATTGCGGCACTACACCAAAGGTATATTCTTGAGCAAATAAGAGTGAACTGTGCATAAAACATAATATAGCCACTAAATACTTCATCAATTCTCCAAATAATAGCGTGTCATTATTGCTTAAGCGTAGTTAAAGACTACTCAACACACCATAAAATTATTATATATTCGATATTTAGCACTGACCGGCTTTGATTACAGGTAGTTTTGGTGTGTATTTTTTATGTGTGAGCATTTGGTGCAAATTCATAAATGTGTTGTAAGTACTTTTCAATCCGACCTTATTGCTTAGCCAAGTAGGTATTGACCCATCAGGCAAAGCATATACTTGGTATTCAATATCAAGGCGGCCTTTATCCTCACTAAGTAGCCAGCGAGCATTTAAAGTAGTAATTCTTATAACACCATCATTTTGGGGCAGCTCATTAGGGCGCGCATTAATAAGCAATTGGCTTTTATTTGCAGTTAACTGTGAATAACAAGAATGAGTAATGCTATCTCTATCTCTAACAGGCCAAGGAGAATTAAAATAACTGTACACTAAATTTTCTGATGGGCTTATGTGCTGAATAACCTTTACCTGAGATACATTTTCGAGCCATTGGGGTGCGGCATCGGTATCGCTAAGTAACTCTAAAAACTCATTGGTGGATACACCTTTCACGCTCATCTGCGCTTTCACTTCAAAGGTATTATCACTGTGGCTTTGATAATACACACTTACGCCATTTTTGTTTTTATACAAATGCCATGTTGGCTCAGCGTAAGAGTTAAAACTAACTGATAAAAGAATAACGAATAAGCACTTTTGCAACTGAATTTTATTACAAAAGTGCATCATTTATTTTTGCCAGTAAGGTTCTATGTCAAATGAAGCAAGGCGACTTTGCTCCATCGCACTCACCAAATATTCAGACTTTTGCTCAAGCCATGATTGGATTTTAGCAAGCTGTTCGTCTTCTTGCCCGGCACATAACTGCTTTAAATACTCAAGCGTGCTTAACTCATAAATACCATGAGAAATATCAAGCCAAGGCAATCTAAACTCTAAGCGTTCTTCTTTATCAAATAACGATCCTAAGCAGTTACCGCTCAGTAAACTATTTTCAAGTTGAGTGCGCAGGTTTAAATACGAAGCGACATCGAGTGTTTGTTCTTTTGGGAGCAGTTCGTGCAGATTTTTCCAGTCTTTATTAAAAAGCCTACTCGCAATGGAAGACACGTTTTGCTCAGCCGCTTGAAGCTCTATTTGCCCCCAATCTTTACGCCACTGTTTATCAATTAACCACGTAGTTAACGACAGTAATAAACGATTATAACGCGCGCTATGAAACAGTGCATTTATATCGTTAATGCTTGGCTGTAACTCTTTTAAATCACCAATGACTTGAGTAAGTGCTGGAGCTGCATTAATTTTTTTATAAAAAGCATGGCGTTTAGACGTGTACGTTTTTAATTGAATCGCGTTTTCTACCCACGCTAATTCGCTTAATAACCATTTAAGCTCTGTACGTAAATGTTCTGTACTTTCTTTGGATACTATATCGTCGTACAGCCAAAAAGTATGGCGTATTAGGCTAATGCCGTCAGTTACGCGTTTAAGCGTTTTTAAACTTGGCTTATCGAAATAGCATTGCTCATGCTTTTGCACAAAGCGAATGCCAAAGTTCATGGCTTCAACTAAAGCACGCTCTTGGGTAGTCGACTTTGGTAATTGAACAAAACCAATAGATTTGCTTGGTGTTAAAGGTTTTTCATCTGCAAGGCGATAACCACGCGCGGCCTTAGAGTATAATCCTAAACGGATACAGTTCTGGCTAACCAGTACATCTGCAAACGCAAACAACTCATTACGACTGCCCTCAACAAGCTCAATTTCAAGCTCGCTAATAATTTCAATTTTACCCGAAGCCGCAATTTCACCTTTATCGAGTACAACTTCAATTTTAGCGCCACTTTCGGTTTCAATTAACCAAGTACGACGAATAAAGTTAGTACTAAATATTGGATACAAGTTTTTTGAGATTGCGCTTATTTGCATGCCATGAGGCCAAATATCAGCATCAAACGCCATTAAATTAGGGCGACTTGATTCAATTGGTAAATTGTACTCTGGACGTTGGTGTAAACCACCTACAACTTCACCTGCAAGCTTTATAGTTTGCTCGCATTTGCTGTCAGAACAGCGAGTTCTGAAGCCAATGTCAAGCCCTCTAAGCTCTCGGCTTGGCGTGTCGTAGTATGCATTTTGTAAGCTGCGTGACGGTTTATTCTTCACCGTTTTTGCAAATTGAGTAATTAACGAGGGGATCAGTGGAATAACGGCATCTGATACCAAAAATTTCAGTTCTATCTCAGTATCCATTCGGTTTGCGGATTACCTTTAAAATAAATAAGTGCTCAAAATAAACAAAGCACACTAACAATGCAAATTTTTTAGCCTTATTTTAGTGCCTGTTGACCTTTGTGGATTAAAATTCGTTCTATCTAGAGGCAATTTAATCGCGGGGCGAGATTTGTAACCTAGTGGGCTAGGTAACTGCTACTGGGTTACAATATCAGTCTTGCTATTGAGCTATTTAATCCATACTATCTAACTACTTATGTGAAATGAAAATCACGTTCATAACGGACGCAGTTAGATCAACAAGGTAGATAAATGCTAAAACATTGTTTATTAGGGCTACTTTTAACAGCCACCACATTTATGAGTTATGCAGAAGAAGCAAAACCTGCAAATTCAACTAATGCAAACACCGCTTATATTATCGATAATTTATATACTTTTATGCGCTCTGGTGCGAGTAAGAATTATCGACTACTCGGCTCTGTAGATGCTGGAACAAAGTTAACCTTGTTATCTGCTGAAGAAAACGGCTTTATAAAAATTAAAGATGATAAAGACCGCGAAGGTTGGATAGAAACTAAGTTTGTTACCAAAACGGCAGGCTTACACCAACAGTACAAAACACTAAGTAGCGAAATGAGCACTATGCAAGAAAACCTGCGCCAAGCTCAAATAGAACTTCCGCAGCTACAAGAGCAAAACCAAACTTTAACTGATCAAAACCTGCAGTTATCGGCCCAAATTACTAAGCTTAAAACGACACTAGAACAAGAGCGCACCCAAAAGGAAGCTGCTAGCTCAAAAGAGAAACGTCAGCTACTTACTTACGGTGGTGCTATTGCGTTTTTAGGCCTGTTTTTAGGTATTATATTAACGATAGTGTTGTCACGTCGTAAACGCTACGAAGGCTGGGCATAACCTTCCTTTCTATAGAATACAAAAAGCCGCTTTATAGCTGTCTCTTATACACAAATCCCTGCTAAGAAATTAGCGGGGATTTTTTTGAACTAAATCTCAATGTCATGATCAGATCTTCAAATCTTGTTTGAGGGCACATTATGATTAACGAACATACTCATTGGGCAAAACAACAATTCGGTAAATCGGACTTAGGTGATCCAAGAAGAACAGCGCGTCTGGTAAAGTTAGCATCAACGCTTGCAAATGAACCAGGAAAACCACTTGTGAACATCACTCAATCCCCCGCCNGATATGGAAGGTGCCTACCGCTTTATTCGCAACGAGAATATTGACGCAACGGCTATAGCAGAGTCAGGCTTTAAAGCCACGGTTGAACAAGCAAAAAGTCATAACTTATTGCTCGCATTAGAAGACACGACCACACTAATTTATAAACATTCCTCCATTCGAGATGATTTGGGTCATGTCGGACGAGGAGCAAAACAACGAGGCTTGTTAGCTCATAGCGTATTACTGTTTGCGCCAGACACAAAGCAAGTTGTGGGATTAATTGAACAGTCTCGCTGGAGTCGTGATATCAACACGATTGGAAAAAGAGAAAAACACGCGACGACTTCTTACGAAGAAAAAGAAAGTTACAAGTGGGAGTCAGCGTCACGAGCGATGGCAGAGCGGCTGCAAGGACAAATGGCGAACGTGATATCGGTGTGTGACCGCGAAGCGGACATCTACGAATACTTGCAGTATAAACTGACCGAGCAGCAACGATTCGTCGTACGCTCGATGCAAAGTCGTCATATTGAAGAAGGTGAGGATAAGCTCTATGCGTTCGCAAGCGAGCTGATGAGTGCAGGCACCAAACACATCCACATTGCACAAAAAGGAGGAAGAAAAGCCCGAAGCGCAACACTGGATATCACCTATGCGCCAGTGACACTCAAAGCGCCTTACAATAAGAAAGGACGCTCCCTACCAGTTTACTATGTCGGCTGTGCAGAGCGAGGAAACGCTGAGAACGGCTTAAGCTGGCACCTATTAACCAGTGAACCAGTCACCAGCAAAGAAGACGCCTTAGCTATCATCACCTACTATGAGCACCGTTGGCTTGTAGAGGAATACCATAAAGTCTGGAAAAGTGATGGCACGGATATCGAAAGTTTACGCCTTCAAAGCCAAGATAACATGGAAAGATTGGTGACGATTAATGGCTTTATTGCGACGCGAATATTGCAACTAAAGTTCACCAATGAGCAGCCTGATTCTCCAAGTTGTGAACAACTGTTATCTCCCAAAGCATGGAAGTTATTGTGGTTAAAGAGAATAAAAACACCATTGCCTGAAACTGCTCCAAATATGTCATGGGCGTATCAGGAACTGGCAAAGTTAGGAGGCTGGAAAGATACCAAGCGCACAGGGCGTGCATCTGTGAAAGTGTTATGGCAAGGATGGCTTAAGTTACAAGCCATCCT
>NZ_AUTP01000298.1:0-30855 GCF_000498075.1 Pseudoalteromonas sp. TAB23 | reverse complement strand
TTAATGCCGATCAGTTAAGAAATATTTAACGATCCATTGACCGATCTTCTGGTTAGTTTATAAAGGCTTCTGAATTTATTCAGGAGCCTTTTATTTTGCAACTCACTACCGCACTTTCTCTAGCCAATAGCTACGCACCCAATTCAGAAGGCTTAGGTCAACTGAGTGATTTTTTATGCCCTGAGTTTATCAAACAATGCGCAGAAACCGCAGGTGTCGCGACGATAAGGAAAAGAAGGCTTCCTGTTGAGATGGCCGTTTGGACAGTCATTTGTATGTCGTTTTATCGTGAAGACCCACTGTGGAGTATTGTCAGTAAATTAGGGCTCGCTTTACCAGGTAAAAAAGAACTCGTTGCGCCCAGCGCGGTTGTACAGGCTAGGCAGCGGCTTGGGGCTGATGCCGTTAAACAGGTTTTTGAGCAAAGTCAGCAAATGTGGAATGCTGATGCGAACCATCCCACATGGTGCGGGCTATCACTACTGGGTGTTGATGGTGTCATTTGGCGCACACCGGATACTGCTGAAAATCAACATGCATTCTCCATGTGGAAAAATCAGTATGGTGACACGGCCTTCCCTCAGGTTCGCATGGTGTGTTTGATGGAGTTAACTAGTCATTTATTAATGGGGAGCGCCTTTGATAGTTGTCGTACAAGTGAAATGGTGTTGGCTGAAGACTTAATCGAGGCAACACCCGATAACTCACTGACGTTATTTGATAGAGGCTTCTATTCTCTAGGCTTACTCAATCGTTGGCATCATGCTGGGGTAAATAGGCATTGGCTTCAACCGATGAGAAAAGGCACGCAATATGAAATTGTTCGCTCTCTAGGTCGTCAAGACAAACTCATCAAGCTAAAAGCAACAGCACAAGCGAGAAAAAAGTTCGACGATTTACCAGAGAGCATTGAAGTTAGGCTAGTCACAAAAACGGTTAAGGGGAAAGAGGTGAATATACTCACTTCATTAACAGACCCAATGCGTTTCCCTAAGGCTGAAATTGTTGACCTCTATAGTGATCGGTGGGAAATTGAACTTGGTTATCGAGAAATGAAACAAACCTTACTGAATAGTCACTTTACGCTACGCAGCAAGAAACCTGAGATGATAGCGCAAGAATTATGGGGCGTAATGTTGAGCTATAACTTGCTCCGATACCAGATGGTGAAAATGGCGCAGAAAAAATCTGGAATATATGCAAAACACCTGAGTTTTACGACGTGTGCTATTAGTATTATTAACCTTATTCATACAATGTTTATAGAAAATGCAGGACGGATACCTAAATCAATAGAGCAATTACAAGCTCAAGTTGAACATCACATATTGCCGATAAAACGGGAGCGGGCGTATCCGAGGTGTGTGAAACCAAAACCCAGTAAATACCCCAATAAAAAAAGCCAGTCAGCTGTTAACTGACTGGCATTAACCTAATCGGTGGCTTTTGTGTGTTTGGTTACTTTAAGCTGTGCTTATTAGAACTTCATTTCTATTTTACCGTACACGTAGCGTCCGTTAAATCCATACGGCGAGAAGCTAGAGTAAGCAAATAAACGTGAGAAGGTGGTTACATCGTCAACATTTTCACGGGTTGCATCTGGGTAAACATCAAAAATGTTATTAGCACCTAAGCTCAGCGATACGTTTTCGCTAAGCGAGTAGGCTACATCTAAGTCGGTTATCCATTTAGGCTTAAGCACTTCGTTACGTTCTGGGATATCTGAAGGGTCTTGAGTTTCACCGTAACGCGTTGTTCTAAGCGTTGTACGTATGTCGTCGTTTGTCCATGTTGCGCTTAAGTTGTACTTATTACGCGGCGTGCTTACTTCAAAACGACGCAGCTCAGTGCCTGAGAACAAGTTGTCTTGATCAAACCCTGCACCTTGAAGCTCTGCTGGTGGGTCGATAATATTTGTTACTTCATTTTTGCCGTAGTTATAACCTAGGTTAAAGGCTAAATCGCCGTAACCATCAGTTGCTACATTATATGAGGCAACCACATCAACACCACGGGTTTTGCTGTCAATTGCATTTAAGAAGAAACGACCTTGGTTAGCGCCTGTGCCTTGGAGTAAATCGGCAATAGCATCGCCCGATAAGTTGTTTGATAGCACAATGCGGTCATCAATTAATATTTGGTAGTAATCAACCGATAAGCTGAAATTAAAGTCGGTAGACCATGTAAAACCAACGCCGTAGTTTGTTGCTTCTTCTGCATCAAGGCCAGGTGAGCCCAGTGCTTTTGCTACATCGCTGCTTGGTGCGAACGTACCTGTTTCGGTTGGTTCGCCATCAACAAATACAGTGGCCACTGAGGTAAAGTATTGCTGCTGCAAAGAAGGTGCTCTAAAACCAGTAGATACAGAGGCGCGTAATGCTAGGTCTTCAGTTAATGAATAACGAGTTGCAATTTTACCGTTAAGTGTATCGCCAAAGTCTGAGTAATCTTCATAACGGGCGGCAACCGCTAAATTCCAATCGTCGGTTAGGTAGGTTTCAAGGTCTATATATAAGCTCACGTTGTGGCGGCTGTTATCGCCCTCTGATTCGGGTGTAAACCCCGGGAATACTTGTGCCCCCGCTGCGCCAAATGGGCCATCAACTGGGTCGGTTACTGCGCCGCCTGGGCCAAATTTACCTTGTGCATATGATGCTTCTTCGCCTGCATCTATTTGGTATCCTTCGCGGCGATACTCAGCACCTACAGCTACGTTTACAGAGCTTTCTAAAAAGCTGACGTCTACCTCGCGGCTAAAGTCAACGTTTAAAGTAAGTTGATCGTAGGTAAGTGTTCCTGCATCAAAGCTTGTTTGGCTAGTAGGGCCATATGAGGTATTTAAGCTATTGGTAACACCAAACTCAAATGCATCTTGACCATATACGGCCGATACATCGTAATTCCATTCACTTACAAAACCTTTAGCGCCAAGTGCTAGTGAAAAGTCATCTATATCTGAGGTAATAACAGGTAAAAAGCCATCAGGGTATACTTCTTCTATATTACGGCTATCGCTTGCACGGCGATAAAACCCGCCGCCTTCGCCTTCACGTTTGCTGTAAGAGCCAAACGAATATAAATCAACTTCGTTTGTTAACTGGTAACCTGCGTTATAAAACATTGAAAAATCTTCAACATCGCCATTACCAAAGTTATGGTTGTAACGATTTACAGTCAGTTCACGTGGGTCAAGCGCGCCATCTACTGATCCGTCATCTATGCGTGCATAGTTTTCACGGTTATCGTAGTCTGAGCGGTTAGTTGAATGGCGGTCGCGGTATTCTGTTGAGATGTTTAAAAAGCCATTATCGCCAAGCTCAAAACCCATATTACCTTGCAGCGTTAATGTTTGACCATCGGTTAAAGAGCGATCGCCTCCTTCGGTGAAGGCTAAATTACCATCACTGCCTTCAGATACAGACTCAAGTTGTGGTACACCGTCCATTTCGGTTACGTTAGCACCATATATAGCCGCAACTGAACCACCGCTGCTGGCACTTTTAAGTACAATATTAATAACACCAGCTATCGCATCAGAGCCATATTGCGCTGCTGCACCATCGCGTAATACTTCAATACGGGCAATAGCATTTGCAGGTATCGCATTTAAGTCAACCGATGATGAACCACGACCCGTTGAGCCATTTAAGTTAAGTAATGCGTTGCTGTGGCGGCGCTTACCATTAACAAGCACTAAGGTGTGATCGGGTGCTAAGCCACGAAGCTGAGCGGGACGTACATGGTCGCTGCCATCAGTAAGTGATGCTTGTGGGAAGTTAAAGCTGGGTAATAAACTGCTAAGCAGGGCATTCGTTTCAGTAAAGCCTGAATTTTTAAGTGCATCTGCACCAATTATGTCGATGGGTACTGCGCTGTCTTCTACTGTACGGCCTAATCGGCGAGAGCCAATTACGCTTATTTGTTCGATGTTTTCTTCTGCTTTAGTGTCTTGCTCTGCAGCATTTACGCAGAGCGAACCAAGTAGTGCAGCAGACGCGCTCATTGCGAGTAATATTTGTGGTACCGACTGCTGTAATTTAAATAACGGTTTTCTATTCATGCTGTATTTCCCCATACCCATTGAATTATTTTAGTTTTGTACAAAAAGATTAAACCTCTTTGTTACCTTGAACATATACTTAATTAACAAAGTCAGTCAATTGAATAACATTCAATTAATTTAAGGGTTTTTATAATTACATTTGGTTGTTTTTTATAATGATCATTGTTTTAGTTATATAGCGAAGGTAAATGCTAAGTAATTGATGGATAATGAATTATATTTAAAAGTTAAATTTAACGTTTAATTAACTGGTAAGATGAGGTTGTAGGTTTAACTAATCATGAGTAGGAAGCCGTTTTTATTGGGCTGGCAATAAATAGCTGTTGATCTATAAATATTTTTAAAAATGTAAAATAAAAGTACACCCATTAAATGTTAACTAAATTAACATTTAATGGGTGTACTATAAATTATGTACTACTTATTAGAACCTATACTTTAAAGCATGAAGCAATTTTGTTTTTATAAGTAATTGGTATAAAAAAGAATGCTAAAAATAGTGTTAAAATTTAATTTTTCCAACAAGCATATCTTTAAACATTACCCAATCTCCCCACAAACTGTAAAAAGGGTGTTTAAAAGTAGCTTGGCGGTTTTTTTCAAAAAAGAAATGCCCGACCCACGCAAACCCATATCCAATAACAGGTAATAGCCACAATAAACTGTAGTGTTGTTTTAATAATGCTATTGCGATTACAGCAAGAACGAGGGTGCTTCCTATAAAATGTAAGCGGCGGCAAATCACGTTGCGGTGCTCTTTTAAATAATAAGGGTAGAAGGCTTTAAAGCTTTTAAACGTGGGGTTTGTACTTTGCATAGTGTACTCTTTTATTGTTTTTTATTTTAATGAGGGTCGTGCTATTAAAGCGTAAGTTTACATTTGTTTACAGCGATAAATGGCGCTTAACGCATCTAAATAGACAAAAGGGCTAAAAGTTAATAACTTAGGCGCACTATTAATAAATAAGAATGGAACTCAGGATGTTTAAACACACTCTAGCATGTGCTGTAATTGTAGCGCTTAGCGGCTGTTCAGAGCCAACTAATACGGTAACTCAAGAAGAAGTAAAAGCACCTATGAAGCAAGTTAACGCAGTGATATACCCAGAAACAAAAAAAGGCGATATCGTAGATACCTACTTTGAAGAAGCCGTTAGCGACCCATATCGTTGGCTTGAAGATGACATGAGCAGCGAAACTGCCGATTGGGTTAAAACGCAAAACAATTTAACGTTTTCTTATTTAGAACAAATACCTTATCGCGATAAGTTAAAGCAGCGCCTTGAAAAACTAATGAACTACGAAAAAATAGGCGCTCCTTTTACTGAAGGCGATTACACCTATTTTTATAAAAACGATGGCCTGCAAAATCAATATGTTTTGTACCGCAGTAAAGATGGCGGCGACGTTGAAGTATTTTTAGATCCAAACAAGTTTAGTGAAGATGGTACGACGTCTATGTCGGGTTTATCGTTTTCAAAAGATGGCTCACTGCTCGCGTATCAAATATCTGAAGGCGGCAGCGATTGGCGTAAAATTATAGTTATTGATGCACATACTAAAGAGCAAGTTGAAGAAGCGCTTGTTGACGTTAAATTTAGTGGCATTGATTGGTTAGGCAACGAAGGTTTTTATTATTCAAGTTACGAGAAACCTAAAGGCAGTGAACTTTCGGCTAAAACAGATCAGCATAAAGCGTATTACCATAAGCTAGGTACCGCTCAGTCTGCTGACCGTGTTGTATTTGGTGAAACTGATGAGCAAAAACATCGCTATGTAGGCGCTGATGTAACCCATGACGGCCATTACTTACTTATTTCGGCAAGTACGTCTACTTCGGGCAATAAGCTGTTTATAAAAGATCTAACAAAAGAAAACAGTGAGTTTGTAACGGTTGTTGGAAATACTGATTCAGATACATCAGTTATTGATAACGAAGGCAGCAAGCTGTTTTTAGTTACTAACCTCAATGCACCAAACAAAAAAGTAGTGACGGTTGATGCAAGTAATCCAAGCCCAGAAAATTGGGTTGATTTAATTCCAGAAACCAAAAACGTACTAAACCTTACAAAAGGTGGCGATACCTTTTTTGCTAACTACATGGTTGATGCGATTTCGCAGGTAAAACAGTACAACAAAAAAGGCGAGCTAATTCGTGATATTAGCTTACCAGGCGTGGGTACTGCACGTGGTTTTGGCGGTAAAAAAGATCAAACAACGCTTTATTATTCATTCACTAACTACAAAACACCAGGTACTACTTATACGTTTGATGTAACTACGGGTGAATCGGGTGTTTATCGTAAGTCGGCTATTGATTTTAATAGTGATGATTACACGTCTGAGCAAGTGTTTTACACATCAAAAGACGGTACTAAAATACCGATGGTAATTACCTATAAAACAGGCATTAAGCTTGATGGTTCAAATCCTACTATTTTATACGGTTACGGTGGTTTTAATATTAGTTTAACGCCAAGCTTTAGCCCAGTTAATGCAGTATGGCTTGAGCAAGGTGGTGTGTACGCCGTTGCTAATATTCGCGGTGGTGGTGAGTACGGTAAAGACTGGCACAATGCCGGCACTAAATTGCAAAAGCAAAATGTGTTTGACGACTTTATTGCCGCAGCTGAGTATTTAAAAGATAAAAAGTACACGTCTAAAAAGCGTTTAGCACTTCGCGGTGGATCTAATGGTGGCTTGTTAGTTGGTGCAGTGATGACGCAGCGCCCAGACTTATTTCAGGTGGCTCTACCTGCTGTAGGCGTACTTGATATGCTGCGCTACCATACATTCACTGCGGGCGCTGGTTGGGCATACGACTACGGTACCAGTGAGCAAAGCAAAGAAATGTTTGAATACATTAAAGGCTATTCACCACTTCATAATGTAAAAGCAGGTGTTGAGTATCCAGCCACTATGATCACAACTGGCGATCATGATGACCGCGTTGTCCCTTCACATTCGTTTAAGTTTGCAGCTGAGCTTCAAGCAAAGCAAACAGGTAATAACCCAACGCTTATTCGCATAGAAACAAACGCAGGGCATGGTGCAGGTACTCCAACGAGTAAAACAATTGAGCAGTACGCTGATATATTTGGTTTTACGCTATATAACATGGGCGTAGAGTCGTTATAAAAGCGCTTTAACAAAATAGCTAACTTTAATAGCTGAGGAAAAAGGCCGAGTAAATTAAATTTACTCGGCCTTTTCAATGTTAGCTATTGCATAGGTGAAAATAATCGTTGATATGTTTTATAGGCGTACTCGTCGGTCATTCCGCTCAAATAATCGCAAATTATACGCATACCTTGGTTTTGTTTTTCGGCTTCTATGTATTGTGCTTGTGTAGTTTCTGGCAATAAACGCAGCGGATCGCTAGCAAACGCGGTAAATAACTCTATTAGTAAGTTTTGACCTTTAAACTCTATTTGCTGCATTTCGGGGTCGCGTATTAAACGTTGAAACACAAAATGCTTAAGTATTTGCAATACACTGTCGTATTGGGCATCTAATTTAGCGGTGTACTTTAAAATAGGGCATTCAAAGTCATCGTTTTGAATATCTAAATGTATATGAATAATAAAGGTATTAACCAGCTCACCTATGGCGTCCTTTCGCTCATAATCATTTTTTGAAAACAAACGCTTCGTGAGCGACTCAAGCATGGTGTTTAACCAGTCAAAGTTTAATGCTTTTAAATGAGGTAGAGCATGAGTTTGCCAATCGTCTAACGTAAGTACATGGGTTGCAATGGCATCTTCTAAGTCGTGTACGGCGTATGCTATATCGTCGGCATGCTCCATTATGGCACTGTCGAGCGATTTATACGTTGTTTTAGCGCGGTACTTATCAATAGCGGCATGGTTACTCAGCAACGTTTTATCGTTTTGACTCAGTGGTTCTACTATCCAATTGAATATGGCTGCATCGTCGTTGTATAACCCTTTGGCAGGTCGCCAATCATCTGCTTTTATAAATGCACGACCGGTTGTATCGTTGGGAATGGTATGCCATAGCGTGTTAATAAACGCGGGGTATTTTATAAAACCTAATAAAGTACGACGAGTTAGGTTCATACCGTGCCCATTACTGTAGGGCTCAAGTTTTGCAACTATGCGCAGTGTTTGTGCGTTACCTTCAAAACCACCGTGATCGCGCATCATGTAATTTAGCGCTATTTCACCACCATGACCAAAAGGCGGATGGCCAATATCGTGCGCCAAACACAGTGTTTCTAGCAGTCCGGTTGATGGAAAGTGCTTAAAGTCGCTATGTTGCGCTTTTAAATGGCGCAATATGCCAGTACCAATTTGCGATACTTCTAAAGAGTGGGTAAGGCGAGTGCGGTAAAAGTCGTTTAGGCCAATGCCCATAATTTGGGTTTTAGCTTGCAAACGCCTAAATGCAGCTGCATGAATAATACGCGAACGGTCGACCTGCCACGGCGAGCGATTATCGTTAGGACGATGTTTATATTGCTCTATTATTCGGCTTTGCCATTGTTTATTCATACTGCTTACTCACACATAGTTAATATTATTAAACTTTGCCCAGTATACCCATGGACTTATAAATTGCGAATGAACAAATGCACTACATAGGCTCTGTTTTATCTAAAATTCAAATACACTGCTGAAAATTCAACCGTAAAAGGTCATCAAACCCCAGTTATTCGCGTTTATAAAGTGGCTTAGGTATAATGCGCCTTCGTATGCTTGTGTATAAACCATGCATAACTAAGTTTAATAGAGAGAATAGATGTTAAAAACGATTTTTAAGCTTTTACTAACTGTATTTTTTGTTTGGGCGCTTGCATACCCGTTTATACAAAGTGACGATGTTGAACTAGATGAACAAACGTCAGAACAACCAAAAAAAGTGAAGAAAAAAGAAAAACCATTACATAATGTAAAACTGCCAAAGTTTTCAGAATTTAGTGATGTTAAAGAAAAAAAACATGCATTTTTTAGCTTTATTCGTCCGCACGTTGAAGCCGAAAATAAAAAAATATTACAGCAACGCGCTAAGCTTCAAATTGCACGATTAATGCTTGAGGATAACGAGCCACTGCAATCTAAGCAAAGCAAAGATATTATTAAAATTTTAGAGTCGTACGATTTACCAACAACGCTTGATACTTTAACGCTTAGTCTTGCACTGCGCCGTGTTGATATAATTCCTAAAGAATTAGCGCTTATGCAAGCTGCAAACGAATCTGCATGGGGCACATCACGTTTTGCACGTATTGGCCTTAACTTTTTTGGTCAGTGGTGTTACACAAAAGGTTGTGGCATGGTGCCAAAACGCCGTAATACCGGGGCTGCGCACGAAGTTGCTGCGTTTAAATCAGTAAGAGCTGCTATAAACTCTTACTTTAAAAACATAAATACGCATCCTGCTTATAAAGACTTGCGCGCAATACGTGAAAACTTACGTCTTGAGCAAAAAACAATTTTAGCGACTGAACTTACACATGGTTTAATGTCTTACTCTGAGCGCGGTGAAGCGTATATAGAAGAGTTAAACACGATGATTAGCCAAAATAGAGCCTACTTTGATGAATAAATACATTTTTAATTGTACCAACGCTATTGTGTTAGTACTGCTGAGCATTAGTGCATTTAATGTAAATGCGAGAGAATTTGTGATGTCGTATGACGGTTTTTACGACCGCTTAAAAGTTGTTAACAAAGGCGATTTTCAATATGCGCGAGTTAACTTTTACATTAGTGATATTGGTACTAATGAAACATGTGCGATTAAAAGCGGTACTATTTTAACCGAAAGAAACGAGTATCCACTTAACTTTACCGATAAAGCACAATTACTATTGCCGTTCGATAAGCAGCTTGATACCGATAAAGCGGTCATTGTAGTAGAGCCGCTCAATCCTGTACACGATTGCCAATTAAAGCTACAAATAGAAGCAAACGAACTTGAAGGTTTAGCGTTTTCAAAGCAGTCGTTATATACCATTAACGAAGAACTTGATGAGCTATTAACTGATTTGTCGGGCTTTTTTGTAAGTAAATTAATGTGGTTTTTATTACCCGAGCAAAAGGGCGTAGCAGTTACATTTAAAAGCCCAATGCAATTTGATGATGAAAATATAACGTGTGAAAAGTCAGTGTGTTATTTTGCAGTTGAAGATAGCTGGGAAGATGATACCGCGTCACTTGGCGATATATCGCAGGTTATTAAAGTAACGCCTTGGATTGTTAAGTAGCTCACATATAAAAAGCGGCATTTAGCCGCTTTTTTGTACCAAAATTAGTATTCGCTTTTAGTCTTTATTTAATAAGTGGTGCAGATGAATCGCGCTGCATTAAAGTAGGTTCAAAAAAGCGATTTATAACAAGGTTTTTATTTTGATATACGTCTTTAAGCACTAATTTAGCAGCCATTTCACCCATTTTCCCGACCGGATTATCTATGGTCGTGAGTGTAGGGTATAGGTAGTTTGCAAAAATAACGTTATCAAATCCAACAATCGATAAATCAATTGGTAAGTTATAACCGTGCTCTCGTGCATACTTCATGGCACCGGAGGCCATTTCGTCATTGGCGCATACCAGTGCAGTAAAGATAAGTTTTTCATCAATAAAATGTTTTAAGCCTTTACTACCGCCAGTTTCGTTAAAGTCGCCAATATAATAAAGCGTAGGATCAAATTTAACACCAGCCTCTGTAAGCGCTTGTTTATGACCTTCTAAGCGGTTAAAAGCATCGGCTTTAAACTGCGGGCCTGCAATATACGCTATTTGTGTATGGCCTTGATTTAATATCGATTTAGTGGCTAGGTAACCACCTAATTGATTATCTAGACTGATACAGTTGTCTTTTAGTTGCTCTACGTAACGGCTCATTAAATAAACGGGTGTAGAGCCTTGGCTTAGTTTTATTAGGTAGTCGTCTGAGACGGCTTCTACGTGCAAAATAATGGCATCGCAGCGTCTGCTAATTAAAAACTCAATGCCTTCTTGTTCTTTGTCTTCTTCACTGTGTCCGGTGGTAATAATAACGTGTTTACCCGCAGCACGAAGCTCTGACTCAATACCTGCCATCATTTGGGCAAAGAAAGGACCATGTAACTCAGACACTAAAATACCGACACTGTTAGTACAGTTAGAGGCTAAAGATTGCGCTATTGAATTAGGCTTGTAGCCAAGCTGCGCCATAGCATCAAGCACTTTTTGTTTAGTTTTATCGCTTACACGGGTATTTTTGTTCATCACGCGAGAAACGGTGGCTAACGATACTCCCGCAAGCTCTGAGACTTGATAAATTGTTGCCATGTTATTTGTTCACTCGCTTATCCTTAACTACTTCGGCTAAATAATACCTTAGAGTATATATCTTAACTAGCTGTTAGTTTAGATTGAATATTTTCAACAACCTGATTAGTCAGTGTATATTTTTTCATTATGTAGGCAACAAATAATGAGCCAAAAGCAGGTAGTACAGTGAATGACAGTAAAATACCGTGTTGGGTATCAAGAGTTTGTACTGCATCGGCCTGATAACTGTAAAAAGATAACAACCAGCCTGCAATTGCGCCGCCTACAGCCACGCCCATCTTAATAAAAAATATAACGCCTGAATAAACCAAACCCGTAATGCGTACACCTGTTTTTTCGTGCCCATAATCTATGGTGTCGGCCATTTTTGCCCACAACAACGGGGTTGCCATATCTAAAAAGAATTTCCATAAAATAAAGGCAGTAAATGCGAGTACTAATTGATCTTTACTAATAAAGTAACTAAAACCACAAATAGCGGCGGCAATAACTTGTAAGCTTATATAGGCCTTTATTTTACAAAAGCGCTTTGCAAGTGGTTGAGCTAAAGCACAACCTACCATGCTGGCTGCAACACCTAGCGTCATAAATAAAGTGATTAAATCGTCTCGACCTAAATAGTATTTTACGTAGTAAACAGCAAGCGTAAGCCTTAATACTTGCCCGGTAAGTAAAAAGAATGCAGCTAAGCAAAGTGTTCGCCATTGATCGTTTTTAATTAATGCTTTAACACTTTGTGCAAAAGGAATGTTTTGCTCTTTAGGCTGTTGTATACGCTCTTTTGTGCCTAAAAAACAAAGTAAAAACAGTACAAAGCCTAAAATACTCATTGCAGTCATTGTGTATTGATAACCCTTTGCTGCATCGCCTTGGCCAAAGTACTCAACCATTGGCATAGTACAACCCGCTACTATTACGCCGCCTAGCATACCAAATACAAACCGGTAAGACTGAATAGTCACGCGCTCTTTTACATCAGCAGTAAGTACGCCGCCCAATGCACAATAAGGAATATTAATAGCGGTGTAGACAACCATAAGCAGAGTGTAAGTAGTAAAGGCATAAATTATTTTATCGGTGCCTTCTAAATCGGGCGTAGTGAACGCTAAAATACTAATAATGGCAAAAGGGAGGGCAAGCCAAAGTAAGTAGGGGCGAAAGTGCCCCCAGCGCGTATGTGTTTTGTCAGCAAGGTTACCCATTAATGGATCGGTTACGGCATCAAAAATACGCACTGCTAAAAACATAGTACCTACAACAGCAGGCGATAAACCCACTACGTCTGTGTAGTACAGCATTAAAAACATCATAACTGTTTGAAAAATAATATTACTGGCGGTGTCGCCTAAGCCATACGCTATTTTTTCTTTTACACTGACCATGATTGTTTATCCCGCTTTATACTTGTTTTTAGTTGTGGGTATACTCTTATCTTTTAGAGATGAGTTCTTTATAAGCTAAGCCACTATTTTTAATGGTGCGTTGCTGCGTCTTATAATCTACATACACAATACCAAAACGTTTTAAATAACCTTCTGCCCATTCAAAGTTATCCATTAAGCTCCAAGCAAAGTAGCCATCTATAACAACACCTTGTTCAATCGCATTATGAACCGCATTTAAGTGATCATTATAGTAATTTAAACGATCTAAGTCGTTAACTTCACCATTATTATATGTATCGGGCATGGCTGCGCCATTTTCGGTTATATAAATAGGCGGTAGGGTGTATGTTTTATTTAGCGATACGAGCAGGTCGGTGAACGATTGCGGGTAAACTTCCCATCCCATATCAGTCAACGGGCCCGTTGGTGCAATGGGTTCATAAATGTCAGTAGGATGCGCCTTATAAACTTGGCGGGTATAAAAGTTGATGCCTAAGTAATCAATTGGCTGAGAAATTAATTCCATATCACCAGGGTGTATGTCTGGTAAATGATCGCTTGGTAATTGGTTTATTATATCGGGGTACTTACCATCCATTATTGGTTTCATGTACCACTGATTTAAGTAGTCATCAGCGTATTTGGCACTGTCTATGTCTTGTTGAGTATCTGTAAGTGGGTACGCGGGTGTAAAGTTAAGCACAATGCCGTTTTTAGTATTAGGCGATGTTTTATTTAGCACGCTCATGGCCAGACCATGAGCGAGTAATAAGTGATGAGCTGCTTTTTTACCATACTGCTTACCGACCAAGCCCGGGGCATGTATGCCAATTTCGTAACCCAAAAACGCGCTGCAAAAGGGTTCGTTTAATGTAGCGTAAGAATAAACTCGTGTTCCAAATGCGTTAGTAATTAGTTCTACGTATTGCTCAAATGCGTAAGCAGTTTTTCTGTTGAGCCAGCCGCCTTCATCTTCAAGGTGTTGCGGTAAATCCCAGTGGTACAAAGTAACAAAGGCTTTTATATTTTTTCGTTTTAGCTCATCTAAAATATCAGTATAAAACTTAACGCCTACAGGATTTAACTTTCCGTCTTGAGTCATCACGCGAGGCCATGAAATAGAAAGCCTGTAAGCATCAACACCTAGAGACTCTATTAAATCTATGTCTTGTTGCCAATTATTGTAATGATCGCAGGCAATATGACCATGTGAATTGTCAGCAATTTTACCTGCAGTACTACAAAAGGTATCCCAAATACACGGTAAGCGATGCTCATACCCGCCCTCTATCTGAAATGATGCTGTAGCTACACCATAAACAAAGTCTTTTGTTAATAGAGGTGAATTAAATGGTAATGATATTTTTGTCATTGGTTACAAACCTTTTTGAGAACTTAATTGCACGCTTAGCGCTTATTTTTACTGACTTTCAGCGGGTACAAAACATTATTAAAAATAAAAGTTGTTGAAATATGTAACATGTTCGTATTTAATTAGCCGTGAAAGCGCTTACATTTTTAGATTAATGTTAATTAATCTTCAGGTCAACTCTTAAATACTGCGCCTTAGCGGGGTTTGTATTAATTACTTACTGAAGATCAATTTATAATAATAAATTGCGGAGAGCACATGGCTAGTTCAGCACCACTGACATCACACACACAGTCGCAAAACCACCAAGATAAAAACTATGGTTTTGCACTTACATCTTTAACTTCACTATTTTTTATGTGGGGTTTTATTACCTGCTTAAATGATATTTTGATTCCGCATTTAAAAGCGGTTTTCGATTTAACGTATGTACAAGCAATGCTTGTGCAGTTTTGCTTTTTTGGCGCTTACTTTTTAATGTCACTCCCTAGTGGACACATTGTTAAAAAGCTTGGTTATAAAAAAGGAATCGTGGTTGGGCTTTTAATTGCGGCAGTAGGGTGTATCTTATTTTACCCAGCAGCGTCTTTACATAGTTATCCTGTATTTTTATTTGCTTTATTTGTACTTGCCAGTGGCATAACGTTATTACAAGTATCTGCAAATCCTTATGTAAGTTTGTTGGGTTCAGCAAAAACTGCGTCGTCTCGTTTAACACTAACCCAAGCTTTTAACGCGTTAGGTACTACGGTTGCGCCATCATTTGGTGCTCTGTTAATTCTGGACTCAGCGTCAGAAGCCTTTTTAACACCGGCACAAAATGCAGAGTCAGTTCAACTTCCTTACCTCCTTTTAGCTGCAATGCTTATTTTACTAGCCGGTATTTTTGCATGGCTTAAATTACCAGACATTATGAGCGAGCAAAAAGCAGAAGCCGAAAAATCAGAGGCAATTGAAGGCAGTGCTTGGCAGTATCGCCATCTTGTATTAGGTGCTGTGGGTATATTTATGTACGTTGGCGCAGAAGTGGCAATTGGTAGCTTTTTAGTAAGCTTTTTAGCACAAGAAAATATAGCAGGGCTAAAAGAGCATGCTGCAGCTCATTACATCACTTATTATTTTGGTGGTGCTATGGTTGGGCGTTTTATTGGTGCTGCTGTAATGCAAAAATTACCTGCTGGTAAAGTACTTGGCTTTAACGCAACCATGGCTATTATTTTAGTCGTTATTGCCATGAGCACGTCGGGTCAATTAGCAATGTGGTCAATACTATTGGTTGGTTTATTCAATTCTATTATGTTCCCCACTATTTTTAGTTTAGCGTTAAATGGACTTGGCAAACATACAGCTCAAGGCTCTGGTATTTTGTGTTTGGCGATTGTAGGTGGTGCAATAGTGCCACTTTTACAAGGTGCACTTGCTGATAGTGTGGGTGTTCAACTTTCGTATGTTTTACCTATTTTATGTTACATATTTATCGTGTTCTATGGTTTAAGCGGTAGCAAACCAGTTCAAGCGCAGGAGACTCTATAATGAAAACCCCTTTTACACTTAATAAAATAGCCTTAGCAACATTAATTGCATCAGTAGGTACTTTATCGGCTTGTTCAAACGACGCAGTAACATCGGTTGAAAGTAATGAAACGTTATCTAAAACAGCGCAAATTTGGCCAAAACTTAATATTGCCGTTAAAAAAGATGCCGATATTGAAGCTAAAATAGTTAACTATTTAAAAGCCATGACACTTGAGCAAAAGGTTGCTCAAATGATTCAGCCAGAAATTCGTGATATTACCGTTGAAGACATGCGTAAATATGGCTTCGGTTCATATCTTAATGGCGGTGGTGCATTCCCTAATGGCGACAAACATGCAACACCAATGGACTGGGTGGCCTTAGCAGAGAGCTTTTATCAAGCTTCTGTCGATGACTCAGTTGATGGCAGTAGTATCCCAACTATGTGGGGCACCGATGCAGTACATGGCCATAATAATGTAATTGGTGCCACGTTATTTCCGCACAACATTGGTTTAGGCGCGGCGAATAATCCTGATTTAATCGAGCAAATAGCATCGATTACTGCAGTAGAGGTAATGGCTACGGGTATTGATTGGGTATTTGCACCCACAGTTGCCGTAGTGCGCGACGATCGCTGGGGAAGAACCTACGAAGGTTACTCAGAAGATCCAAAAATTGTACATGATTACTCAGCAGCCATAGTAAATGGCTTACAAGGTAAAGCCGATGGCGACTTTTTAAGTGACAAGCGTGTAATTAGTACGGTTAAGCACTTTATTGGCGATGGCGGCACCGTTGATGGGGATGATCAGGGAAATAATATAGATAGCGAACAGTCGCTATTTGATATTCATGCCCAAGGTTATGTAGGTGGCTTGTCTGCAGGTAGCCAATCGGTTATGGCGTCTTTTAATAGCTGGAATGGCGTTAAAAATCACGGCAATAAATACTTACTTACAGATGTATTAAAAACACGTATGGGTTTTGATGGTTTTGTAGTGGGCGATTGGAATGGCCATGGGCAAATTAAAGGCTGTACTAACGAAAGCTGCCCAGAAGCTGTAAACGCTGGTCTTGATATTTTTATGGTGCCAACAGGTGCCTGGAAGCCACTTTATAACAATACAATTGCGCAAGTTAAGTCAGGCGAAATTAGTATGTCGCGTATTGATGATGCAGTGAGCAGAATATTACGCGTAAAACTTCGCGCTGGTTTATTTGATAAACCAAGTCCGGCTAAGCGTCTTTACTCGGGTAAAACAGAACTAATTGGTGCGCAAGAGCATCGCGAAGTCGCACGCCAAGCTGTGCGCGAATCGCTTGTATTACTCAAAAATAAAAATAACCTATTACCTATCGCAGCTAATCAACGTGTACTTGTTGCAGGTGATGGTGCTGATAATATAGGTAAACAGTCGGGTGGTTGGAGTATTACGTGGCAGGGGACTAATAATAAAAATGCTGATTTCCCTGGTGCTACTTCGATATATAAAGGGCTTGAAGAGCAAATATCTGCAGCAGGTGGAAGTGTTACTTTAAGTGCTGATGGCACGTTTGAACAACGTCCTGATGTTGCTATTGTTGTATTTGGTGAAGAACCTTACGCAGAAGGGCACGGCGATAAAGATAACCTTGAGTTTGAGCGCGGAAATAAAAAGTCATTAGCACTTTTAAACTCGCTAAAAGAGCGAGGCATTCCTGTTGTATCTGTGTTTATATCAGGTCGACCTATGTGGGTTAACAGCGAACTTAACGCATCCGATGCGTTTGTTGCTGCATGGTTACCAGGTACAGAAGGCGCAGGTATTGCTGATGTTTTATTAAAAGCGGCAGACGGCACCATTCAAAATAACTTTAAAGGTAAATTATCGTTTTCTTGGCCTAAATCGGCGGTACAAACTGCGGTTAATAAAGGCGATGAAAATTACGACCCATTACTCCCTTATGGTTTTGGTTTAACGTACGGCGATAAAAACGTGTTAGCTGACGACCTTGATGAAGACTCTAAACTTGATAACTCAGGGCTTACGAGTATGGATATACTTGTTGGTGCACCTGTAGCACCATGGCGCTTATTGTTAAAATCGGGCGATGAGCTTTTAGATGTATCGAGTAGTACCCATGAATTTGGTGCAATTAAATACCGTACTGAGGACAAAATAGTACAAGAAGACGCTCGCCAATTTAACTTTAGCGGTGCAGAAAAAGCCAGTGCTGAAATAGTAACAAGCTTTGCAGAAGATACCATTACTTACGTTGAAGCAGATAGTGTGATTAGCTTTGATATTAAATTAAACGAAGCACTAACGAGCGATATAGCACTTGCTATGACTTGCTCGGGTGAATGTGGTGCAAGCATTGATTTAGCAAACGTAGTGGATAAAACCATTGAGAATAAATGGCAGTCAGTATCAATCGATTTAGGTTGTTTTGCTGATAAGGGTGTTAATTTTGCAAACCTAACAAGCCCATTTAGCTTACGCAGCAATGGTAAAGCATCAATTTCTGTGGCTAATATTCAGTTTGTGCCTAATAAGGCAGACGAGGCTACACTGTCTTGTAAGTAGTTTATTAACTCTATTGTGTGTATACCAAAGCCCTTCGAATGAAGGGCTTTTTTTATGTAGAGGATTAATACTAACCTGCATAAATACTTGAGCTAATTGATATAACTTAATAGGGGTAAATCTATATAAATACAAAGGGTTACCACGTTTTTATTGGTGGGACCTTTTTTATAATTGCTTATAAAATAATTAGCACTGCATTAAGAGGTTTTTTTCGTCAAAGCTAACTACTTTATCTCTGCCGGTTTCTTTAGCAAGGTAAAGGCGTTTATCAGCCAACGACAGTAAGTCTTTTACACTCATTTTACCATTTACAGAGTGACTCACTCCCGCGCTCACAGATAGGTTTATATGCGCGTTTTGATAATAAAACGGATGCTTAGAAATATTTTCACGTAAGTGCTCTGCATATTCTTTAGCTGCTCGTAGGGAATAGTCTGGTAGTAATATTGCAAACTCTTCACCGCCTATTCTGGCGCAAATACCTTCATCAATAAATTGCTCTTTTATGTGCTGTGCAATCCATTTAATTGCTTGATCGCCCGTGTCGTGGCCATACTTATCGTTTACATGCTTAAAAAAGTCGATATCTAAAATAATTATAGATACATTTATATCATTGTTATTAGGTTGTTTAAGGACTGCTCTAGCGTTGTTAAAAAAACCTCTGCGATTAAATAACTGTGTAAGAGAGTCGGTATTGGCAAGGTTCGATAGCGTGTATTCACTATTAGAAAACAACAAAAATGGCAGTATAAGAGCACTCAGTGTGGCTAATAGTAAATGACTAATAAGCACAATTTGCAAAGGGGTTGCTACATCTTGAATACTCGAACTAAGTACCGGTATTGATAGAAATATAGCATTTAAAAACATAACTCCACTGTGCACTAAAAAGCAGGTAATTAACGCCTTTTTCTGGGCTTTAGCAACAAAGCTCATGCTTTTGATTAAATACGCTGTGTAAATAAATAATCCGGCAATTACTAAACTCGTTAGCATTTTTGCTGCACCGAAAGGATAAATTGCCAATAACAATAAGCTAGAAAAACCAAATATACAGTAAAGAGGCATTAAGCTGATTTTTTGTACGTTTTTGTACTTATATAGTCCAATAATAATTAAAAGCGGACTAGTAATCATTGAAACACTAGCTAAATAGTGGGTTATTAAAGGAAGATCTATGAATAAGCGCAAACATGCCAGTATTTCGGCTAATGCAAATGTGGCAGAGGCTAAACCGAATAATAAAAAAGATGTTTGTTTTTTATATTTGTAAATTGAGAGAAAAAATAAGCTTATTAATAAGTTAAGGATAAAAGAGAAGAAGATCACAGTAGGCAAATGAAACATGATTTATTCTCTTTATTATAAAATGATGAAATATATATTTAACTAACTGTTGTAATTATTATGTATTAATAAGAAAAGGTCAATTCAGTTAAAAGGATTGCTTTTTCAATTTTTATATTTTACCTCAAGAATTATTAACGCCCGCTAAACCAAACTCGCTAAAGCTGATTTAATATCAGGATGATGAAAACTATAATTATGAACGAGTGCCTTTTTAGGGACTACAAATTGCCCCGTTGTTAGTAAGTCTGACATTTCACCCATTAATAGTTTAAGTACTGCAGTGGGCATAGTGATAAATGCAGGTCGCGATAACGCCTCGCCTAAGCTTTTACCAAATTGAGCATTGCTTACAGGATTTGGCGCAGTTGCGTTAACAGGGCCAGATATTTCTGGATGCTTAATAATAAAGAGTATTAGCTGAATCATATCGTCGATGTGTATCCACGACATTCCTTGCTCGCCATTACCAATTGGGCCGCCTAAACACAATTTAAAGGCAGGGAGCATTTTATTTAATGCTCCACCTTTTTTAGCTAAAACAATACCCGTGCGTAAAAGGCACACTCTGGTGTGTTCTGATTGCGCGAGTAGCGCTGCATTTTCCCAGTCTTTACAAAGCTGGTGACTAAATTCGTCGTGTGGGTTTTCAAAAGTTTCATCAATAGGGTTACTATTTTGTCGACCATAAAACCCAACGGCGCTTCCAGATATATAAGTATGCGGTGCAGTGCTACAAGCTTTAATAGCTTCACTAATTTGCTGTGTAACACCAATACGGCTGTCGCGTATTATTTGCTTTTGTTTGTCGCTCCAGCGTTTATTTACAATAGGTTCGCCAGCTAGATTAATAACAATATCAACGGTGTTAAAATCTACTGCATTAACATTGCTTACGGCTTTAACTTTATGGCCCAATAATACGTTTGCTTTAGTCGGATTTCGGCTAAGCACAGTAACAGTATTATGGTGAAGTAAAAAAGGGCATAAGTGCTTACCAATTAATCCCGTCGCGCCAGTAACAAATATATGCATTATTAATCCTTACAATAAAATAGTAGCAAGTGATTAAAAACATACTCGCTAGCAAACAGCTTTGCAAATTTATACGTAAAACAGGCTTTTATGATCACTTCGTAATTATTTCATTTAATTACCTTTTGCCTTACACTAAAGCCATATAATTAATAAAAGGATTAATAAATTGGCAAGTTTAACTGGAGTAAATAAAAGCTTAATAGTTTTTGCTTCCTTAGTGGTCGTACTCGCGGGGATAAAAGCGGCAAGTGTAATTATTATTCCGTTTATTTTGGCGGCGTTTATTGCCATTATTTGTAATCCGCTTATCAAGTTTTTTGCGCGCTACAAAATTCCTAAAGGTATTGCTGTTATGTTGGTGGTGCTTATTATAGTTGGCTTAGGTGTAAGCCTTGGCGGGCTTGTAGGGCAATCAATAAACGATTTTTCGCAGCAACTTCCTGAGTATAAAACACAACTCAAAGAAGAATTTGTATGGCTGGTCGATTTAGCATCTCAATACAACATACTGATTAATAAAGAACAGTTAATCAATATGTTCGACCCAGGTAAAATGGTTGATGTAGCCACTAATATGCTCACCGGTTTAGGTGGCGTAATGGCAAACATGTTTTTAATTATTTTAACCGTTGTTTTTATGTTGTTTGAAGGGCCAATGCTGAGCAAAAAAATACACATGGCACTTGAAGATCCCGATAGCAAAATGAAGCAAATTGACCGCTTTTTAGAGTCTATTAATTCATATCTGGCAATTAAAACGCTAGTAAGTTTAGGTACGGGTATTATTGCTGCGTTTTACTTATGGATTTTAGACGTTGACTACTTTGTGCTGTGGGGGGTATTGGCATTTATGTTCAATTACATTCCTAATATTGGGTCAATTATTGCGGCTGTACCGGCTGTATTACTTGCGCTTATTACTCAAGGTCCGTTAATTGCGGGATTGGTTGCTGCAGGTTATTTAACAATAAATACGGTGATGGGCAATATTGTAGAGCCTAAGTTTTTGGGCAAAGGGCTCGGTCTTTCAACGCTAGTGGTATTTTTATCATTAATATTTTGGGGCTGGTTATTAGGTACTGTGGGTATGCTTTTATCTGTGCCATTAACGATGATTGTAAAAATAGGCTTAGAAGCCAGTGCTGAAGGTAAGTGGGTTGCCACTCTACTAGGCAGTGGCGAAGACGTTGCTAAAAATAACTAACATTTATAACCGTCAAGGGCTGTAAAATTAAAGCCCTTGATGGTTAAGTTATCAGTAAATACAGGGCTATTAATTAACAAACAATTTAATAGTGTCATCCACTGCGTTTATTGCGCCTTCTAAATATCCCGCTTCTTGTTTTGCAAACTCACTCGCTACAAAATGAATATTAAGGTTACTTAATTGCTCATCTAAGCCTGAAAAATCAAATTCTGGGTGCTGCGAAGGCTGAGTTTGATCGTCTCTATTAGCTACAAACTTATCGTCTGCCCAGTCTTTAATAAAATACCCCGTTGCCTTTTCAGCATCCTTGCCATAAAAATAGCTAAGCTGTTGGGCACAGGCTTGAATTAATTGCTCTTTAGTTACTTGGTTTCGTGATAAGTAGGGCACACCTATAAAGCCAAATAATGCGGCGTAATTGCCATCTTCAGCACTGGCATCGTGAATTTCGACCATTGGGCCTACGCGACTAAAGCATTGTCCTGATAAGTTTTTATCACGCCAAAATGCATGTTCAAAAGTAGCTATAAATTTGGCTTGTCCTGCCATCCATGTAGGTACACTACTAAGGTGGTTTATGAGCGTTGGAGTAGCCCATAGTTCAGGTGTTAAGTGTGTTGTAACCATACGAGCAGGAATAGCTGAAATTAGTTTTTCAGTAGTAAGGTGCTTTATATTACCTAAGTGATTAACCGTAATTTGCCAGTTATTATCACCTTTTTTAAGCTCAGTGACATTGTGTTCTAATAACACTGAATCAGGATTAAGTTGCTCGTATAAGGCAGTTATTAAGGTATTCATGCCGTGCTTAAGCCTAAATAACTGCATATATCCAGCACCTGCAATTTGTTGAGGCTGCTTGGCGTTAGGTGCTTGATATAACACATCACCTTTGTTGTATTGCTCAAATATACTTAAGCGAAGTGACTTTATTAGCGCTTGAATTTTTGGTTGGTGGGGAAATATCCACGTAGGACCCAAATCAAAACTAACATCGTTATTTATTGGTGATTGCGCAGCAAAAATTCGGCCGCCTAATTGCGATTTGGCTTCCAGTAATAAGTACTCAATATTAAGCAGTTGTAATTTATACGCACTGTATAAGCCGGCCAGTCCGCCACCTATAATTATTACTGGTTTAGTCATTTGTTTACCTATTAGCTATTTAGCAATCTACTAGTAGGTAGTTTGTTTTGATATGAATAAATTGTCAAGTAGGCTAAACGTAACTAGTTTAGTGTGCTTAAGTTACGTTAAAATGGGTGTTTTAGTGATTCTGTAAATTGATTTATAAGCTCTATTTCACAGAGTTTATAGCTAATGGCCGCTGTTGTCGCATTAGGAAGTTTTATTAAGTAACGCCATTGGCAGGCGCTCTCAAGGTACTTTTCGTTATTTTTAATGCTGCGCATAAATAACGGTAATACTTGCGTATTGCCTGTGCTTTCTTGTGATTTAGTTAGCTCATATTTGCGCTTTTGTATCCAACTGCCTTGTGCTTGCTTTGCTTTATCAATTTGGGTATCTAGGCATTGAATATACCGCTTAGCTTCATCGGTTGTTGCTTTAGCGGCTAAAGTACATGCCTCATCTGCAAAGCTGTACTGGCTTGTAGCTAATAGCACAATGGCAGTTAGTTTTAATAAATAGTTACTTTTTGTCATTGTAATTAAACTCTAAAATAAATTGAGCGCCGGCTAAGTTATCAGCATCGGTAATGGTAAGCGTCCCGTGATACGACTTAACTAAATCAGATACAATCGCCATGCCTACGCCGTGTCCGCTTTCGTATGTATCCAGACGAGTACCACGTGTAAGTAAAGATTCACGTTTATCCTCTGGCACGCCAGGGCCATCATCGCTAATTCCAATACACAGAGTTTTACTTTGGATTACTTGTATTTCTACTTGCGAGCGACACGCTTTACAGGCGTTATCAATCAAGTTACCGAGTAATTCCATTAAATCTGTTTGGTCACCTAAAAAGTAATCTTTTTCGGTTACGGTGCAGGTAAAAATAATATCTTTATCACGGTATACTTTTGCCATAGCACTGAGTATTGAATCAAGTACTGGCTTAATAGGTGTTTGCTTTTTCCACGTGTCTGATGCACCCGTTGCAGCACGCTTTAATTGGTGCTCGATCATCACATTAATTCGGTCGAGTTGTTCTTGTGCATCGGCATCATTTGCCAATGGACTTGATTTAAGTACTGCAAGCGGTGTTTTAAGTGCATGAGCAAGGTCGCTTAATGAGGCTCTGTAGCGCTCTTTTTGGCGCTGTTGCGACTCAAGTAGCAAGTTTAGGTCTGCTTTTATTGTTTGCAGCTCTACAGGGTAGAGGCCTTTAATTTCTTGAATATCACCCGATTCAATCGCTTTTATTTCTTTATCGAGTCGTTGGAGTGGGCGAGCGCTCCAAATGAAACCAATCGCCATTAGGCCTGCAATTGCAATCCCCATGATAAACATCCAATCTACAAGGGTTTGCTTAAAGCCATCCATTAAACGAAGTAGAGCGTCGTTTCGTTTAACTAATATAAAGCGGGCTTGTTCTGATTGATCTATGTTGTTTAAAATTACAGTCAGGCTAAGTTGCCAGTACGCGGTATTATTATACTCCACGCGCCTGAAGTCGGCGGCACCGGCTTTGGTCTCTATTTGTTGAGGTACATAGTTTAAATTTACAGCCGATTCTGAGTTCCAAACAGGGTCATCATCGCGGTAAATCATTGCGTAGGTATCTGAATTTAATCTGTTTAACTCAGGCGCTAAAATAGTGCTGGGCATAATAATACCATGCTCAGTAAAGTCGACTTCAGATATTAGCGAGTAAAGCTGTGCCTCGAGGGTTTTTTCTGTCGCATCAACAAGTGAAGCGTAATACGCTTTGCCAATTGAATAAAATAAGATAGGGAGTGCGACTAATAAAACAAAGACAAGGATAAATCCTTGCCTTATTTTTAACGATATTTGCGGTATTACCACTGGCTTTTAAGCCTGTAACCACGCCCACGTAGTGTTTCTACTGGGTTTAGTACGCCTTCTGGATCAAGCTTTTTACGCAAACGTAGTACAAATACTTCAATTACGTTTGAATCAAGGTCGAAATCTTGGTCGTAAATATGCTCAGTAAGTTCTGATTTAGAAATTACTTTTTGCGGGTTTACCATTAAGTATTCAAGTACTTTATATTCGTAAGCTGTAAGGCTAAGTTCTTTATCATCAACCCATACTTGTTGTGAACGTGTATGAATCTTAATTGGACCCGCAGTCATTTCTGGATTTGCTTTACCAGCACTACGGCGGATTAATGCATTACAACGTGCAATAAGTTCTTCAACATGAAATGGTTTAGTAAGGTAGTCATCAGCACCTGCATCTAAACCTTCTACTTTATCCTGCCAGCGATCGCGCGCTGTTAAGATTAAAATAGGGATAGTAATGCCTTGTGCTCGTGCTTTATTGATTAGCTCAATACCGTCTATTTTAGGTAAACCTAAATCAACTACGGCCATATCAAGCGGGTATTCTGTAATGTGGAAAAGACCTGCTTCACCATCGTGACATAAATCCACGCTGTAACGTTCTTTTTCTAAAGCATTACGTAGGTTATCTGCTAAATGTAAATCGTCTTCAATAACTAAAATTCGCATTTGTTAATCCTTTTTCACTTCGCCGGTTTTTTTATTTATATGTAAATCAACGACGTGGCCGTCAGATTTGAGTATTCGTACGGTATAAAAATCTGTTTTTTCGGTAATTTTTAAGGTCTTACCGCCTATTGTTTTCTTTGCAAGTATTACGGCTTTCTTTTTGTCCACCTCAGCATGAGATGCTTGGGTGGCCGTCGCTGCTTGAGCAAAGTTAGCTAAGCTAACACAAGCAATAAAACCGAGGCTTAATAATACGCGCATAATGGAAAACTCCTAGACCAGACCCACTTAGTTTAATTAACTAAGTTACTAAAATTCAAGTAAAAACGCTAAATTCGCTTTTATCTCAGTAATTTTAATTAAAATCTTGTGAACAAACCCTGAATTACAGTGCAACACACGCTCTTAGGGTTTAATACACTTTTAAGCAGGGAACACTTTTTTGAAAGGTTTAACAATTGTATTTTCATAGATGCCAGCGGCAACGTAAGGGTCAGCTGCTGCCCACTCTCGAGCTGCTTCTATTGACTCAAACTCAGCAACAACTAATGAACCGGTAAAACCTGCTTCTTGAGGATCTTCACTATCGACTGCCGGAAACGGACCCGCAGTTAATAAACGGTTTTGTGAATCAAGCTCACTAAGGCGTGCTAAATGTGCCGGGCGTGCTGCTTTTCTAAGCTCTAAGCTGTTTTCAACGTCTGTTGAGTGAATCATGTACAACATAAGGAATCTCATAAAAATTGTTAAATTTGATTAACGCAATACTACCACAGCGTTGAAAATTGGTGAATTAAAAGCGTATTTACACAGGTTTACACTTCGATTTTATTTTTAAGCTGTAATTGCTTGAAAATCTCTGTGTAACACTGGTAGAGTCGCTGAAATATACAAAATAATAAAAAGGTTTTATGCATGAGCGAAAATAGAGAACGATTTAGTTCCCGTCTCGGATTCATAATGGCAGCGGCAGGTTCGGCTGTTGGTATTGGTAATTTAGTTGGTTTTCCGGTTTCTGCTACCAAAAATGGTGGTGGCGCATTCTTATTAATTTACGCCTTATTTGTCGTGTTCATTTGTTTACCAGTCATGATGGCTGAAATGGCAATGGGTCGTAATGCTCAAAAAGATCCACTTGGTTCGTACAAGCTATTATCTACTAACGATAAAAAATGGAAGCTAGCAGGTTTTTTAGCGGTGCTTACACCATTTATGATTGCTGTGTTTTATATGGTAATTACGGTTTGGATTTTTGGTTACTTAACGCAAACAGGCCTCGGTAATTTAGATTTACTTGCAGATCCTGGCCACTTTGGTGTTTTTATTAATAGTTACACTGTGTTTGGTTATATGGCCGTTGTGGTTATTATTGTTAACTTAATTTTATTAGGGGGTGTTAAACAAGGCATAGAAAAAGCCGCTAAATTTTTAATGCCAGCCTTACTTTTCATGCTACTTGCTTTAGTTACTTATGTATTAACGCTTGATAACGCAATGGCCGGTGTAAAATACTACATTATTCCTGATTTTTCTAAGATGAGTGCAAGTGTACTTAATGGCGCATTAAGCCAAGCGTTTTTCTCGCTATCGCTGGGTATGGGTATATTAATGACTTACGCGTCGTACATTTCTAAAAAGGATGACATTGTAAGTAGCGCTAAAATGGTCGCTATTACAGACTCACTCGTTGCGTTTGTAGCGGGCCTAATGGTGTTGCCCGCTATATTTAGCTTTGATCCAAACACAGACCCATCAGCACTTTCTGACTCGTCTGTATCAATGATTTTTGTATACCTACCTAAAATATTATTAGCACTGCAAAATGATATTGGTTATGTAGGTGCGTCTATTGTTGCGTTCTCATTCTTCTTATTAGTATTTTTTGCAGCGATTACTTCACTTGTTTCAATAGTAGAAGTACCGACAGCAACACTAAGTGACCGTAAAGGTATTAGCCGTAAAAAAGCATTGGGCATCCTTACACTTTCAACCGGTGTACTTACTATTTTATGTACAATGTCGTTTGGTATGATTGACAGCCTTACTTCGTTCACCAGTTATGGCGGCGTTAATAAGAGCTTTTTTGATATTATTGTTGATGTATTTTACGACACAATTTTACCGCTTAATGGCTTAATGGTGTGTTTGTTTGTAATGTACCGCTGGAAAAAAGCACGCTTAACACAAGAGCTAAGCTTAGGTTCGCCTAATTATGCTGGAAGCTTGATGGAAAAGTACGTTAACTTTTCACTTTCAACGTTTATTCCTGTCATTCTAGCTGTGATATTTATAAATACAGTGGCGACTAAGTTTTTTGATTTAAAAATATTTGGTTTTTAAATAGACCTCTTTAAAAGCTTGTTGAATAATAAAATGCCGCTCAGCTAAGCTCAGCGGCATTTTTTATGAGCGTTTTTTTCAGGTATCTGGTCTAACTATTATACCAACCTGCATAAATCTTTGATCAATTTAACGAATTAAATTGCACTAAAACGTCGTTAAAAATTTTTTATTTAGAACAACTAGATACAAAAATTTTTGCCTAGTTCTAGCGTAATTTTCTTAACGTTAAATAGACCCCATATATAAGCAGATTGGTATTAAAGAGATTTAAAATGAATAAAATTATTATTGGGTTTGCTTTTGCTATTTCATCATTTGGTGTACTTGCTGAAAACGCTGATAGTTGGCCAGAAGGCGGTGCAATGCACACTGGGAATATTTATAATTTAGAGGGCAATAGATACAAAACTAAAATCAGTAAAATGATGGATGAAATCTACCCACAACTAAATGACGATTACCAAGTAGATGCAGTTAAAGCGCAAATATCAGCATGGGAGCAGTATATAGATGCTACATGTAATGGTGTTGGAGTAGCAACAGGTGCTGGTGGCTCTTGGCCCTCAACGTATAGTGTTAAATGCGAAAGAAGCCTAAGTTATGATAGATACTTTGCGACTAAAAATGCGCTAAAGTGTGTTAATAAATTGAGTAAAGAAGAGTTTGTAGGACGTAGCGAAAAGTTAAATTGTTTAATTCAAACATTAAATATAAAAATATTTTAGAGGCTACATAGCGCTACAGCTAAATTATACAGTTAGCTGTAGCATTTTAGGCTTTATAGCAACTCAATACTTACTGTTGCGCCTTTTTCGATATTGCCGCTTTGTGCTGGCACTACAATTAAGCAGTTAGCTTTACTAAGCGACGAAAGTACACCCGAGCCCTGTTTATTAAACGGGGCAACCACTAAGTCACCTTGCTCGTTAATTGTTGCTGTACCGCGCTGAAAGTCGGCTCTTCCTGGGCGCTTTTTAATAACGGATGTAGTAACCGCGTTAAATCGCATTTTAGGATTTACTTCACCAAGCCCCGACAGCTTTTGCAGTGCAGGCTCTACTAACTGATTAAACGTAACAGCAGCCGACACAGGGTTACCTGGCAAGCCAAAAAAGTAACTGTTACTTAATTTACCAAAGGCAAAAGGTTTGCCTGGTTTCATGGCTATTTTCCAAAAGTGGATATTGCCAATTTCGTTGAGCACTTCTTTCGTAAAGTCGGCTTCACCAACCGATACACCGCCTGAGCTTATTACGGCATCGGCAAGTTCGTTCGCTTTTAAAAATGCATTAGTGATGAGTTCTTTGTCATCAGGGATTATTCCTAAATCAATCACGTCTATATTTTTTTGTTGCAGAGCACTAATAATAACAGCGCGGTTGCTTTCAAAAATAGCGCCTTGCTTAAGCGGCTGACCAGGTTCAATTAGCTCATCGCCTGTAGAAAGCACGGCTATTTTTAGGGTTCTTACCACGTCTATATTGGCAATTCCTAAAGATGCAAGTAACCCCACATCAACGGCTTTTAATTTATCGCCCGCTTTTAAAATAACATCGTCAATTGCTATATCTTCACCAGCAAAACGTACGTTTTCATTTAGTTCTGGTTGCGCGGTAAACGTAATATTATCGCCATCAACCGAGGCGTTTTCTTGCATTACAACGCCGTTAGCGCCAGGTGCAATGGCGGCGCCGGTCATTATTCTTACGCACTGCCCAGGGGTAAGCGTTTCTTCAAAAACTTGCCCTGCAAACACGCTACCTACTTGTGTATAGGTTAAGCTTTTATCTGAAATACATAGCGCATAGCCATCCATTGCGGAGTTGTTATGCGCTGGTACGTTTATAGTTGATTTAACATCGCTTGCTAAAACGCGATCAACGCTTTGCATTATAGTGATGGTTTCAACGTCTTTAACTGGCGTTATTGAGCCAAGTATATTTTGTATTGCAGTTTCAATTGGCAATAAACCGGGTGCATTGCAAACATCGTTCATATATATTGCTTACTTAAATCATTTTATTTTGAAACAATACTTATAATGTCAAAGCTTTACAATACATGGTTGGGTTATTTTTTGCTTATAGCATGCACGCTTTCGTGCGGCGTAAATGCAAAAGAAACGCTGCAAGTAGCCGTAGCGAGTAATTTTAAAACTGTATTGCAAACCCTACTAAAAAAATCCCCATTACCTAATGTTGACGTGAAAATATCAGCCGCTTCTAGCGGTGTTTTATATTCGCAAATAGTGCATGGCGCGCCATTTGATGTGTTTTTATCGGCTGACGATTTTCGACCGCAATCACTTATTAAAGAAGGTTATGCCGAGCAAAGTAGCTTAATCACTTACGCGTTAGGCGAACTTGCTTTGTGGCAACCCAAAGCTGAAAAAGTAAATGATAAAGTAGCCATTGCTAATCCGCGCTTTTCACCATACGGGCGTGCCTCAGAGCACTACGCGAATAACCATTTTAAAAAGCCAGTAAATTATGTGTACGGGAATAATATTACGCATGCGTTTCAGTTTGTTGAAAGTGGTAATGTAGGAGTAGGGCTGGTGGCTGTTTCATCACTAAAGGCGGCTTACAGTAACACGCAAGATCAAAAATATTTAGATTACACCGTGCTGCCTACAAATCAATATCCCGATATAATTCAACAAGGTGTTATTATTAGCTCGACTAAAAAGCGTGCTAGCGCTCAGCAGCTTATGCAATTTTTAATGGCAGAGGCTACGCAGCAGCAGTTAATTGAATTAGGTTACAGAATAAAGGACAACAATGCTTCAAAGTGATTTAACCGCGCTGTGGTTAACTATAAAACTTGCCTTTATAACCGCAGTACTCCTTCTTGTATTTTGTATTCCACTGGCTTACAAGCTCGCTGGCTATAACGGTAAATTTAAACCATTTTTAGAGGCATTAATTGCAATGCCTTTAGTGCTGCCACCTACGTTATTAGGGTTTTACTTACTTGTTTTATTTTCGCCTGATCACGCTTTTGGGCAGTTTTGGTTTTGGCTAACGGGTACACAGCTTGCGTTTAGTTTTCA
>NZ_AUTP01000297.1:0-35914 GCF_000498075.1 Pseudoalteromonas sp. TAB23 | reverse complement strand
GGGGTTCTAGGGATTTTCCCCTCTAAAGTAACATAAATCGCCACAACCCTCGCAGTTAATGGCTTGTGGAGCTGGGTTACCTTTCATTTTAGACTTCATTTTCAACAATAGGCCTAGTTATTTCCTGTAAATCAGGTAGTTTGCGGTTACTAGCGAACTGATAAGTGCCGCTCAGATTAATGTTCTGCCATGCAACGGGTGATACTTGTCGAGTTATTGCTGCTTTTTCCTCGTCACCAACTTCTTCAAAGTGCAGTAATAGATGACTTAGGATCATCGAGTTAAAGTAGATAATAGCATTTGCCGTCAAACGGGCACACTCGTTCCAGACGACTATTTCTGATTCGTTTTTTCCACGGAACTGGTCACGATTGACCGATGCAATAGCTCGCCTGAGGAAATGCCAGGCTTCGCCTCGGTTCAGTGCTCGTTGAACATATTGGCGCAGACTTGCATCATCAATATAATCAAGTAAATATTGGGCTTTGATGAGCCTATTATATTCCGTTAATGCTTGTAATATAGGGTGTCTAGATGGATAACCAGATAATTTGCGTACTAGCAATGCCTGTGTTGTGCGTTTTTCTTGAAGGGATAACACAATACGCTGAATATCCTGCCAGCCTTCTTCAATCACATTCATTTTTATCGGCTTTTTCAGCGCCAGATGCGTGTTTCCGTCGTCGCTTTCAGTTACGTTAAATAGGTCATTGATCACACTGGTGAACTGAGCATACCTAGGCGCAAAACTATAACCGCATAAATCCAATAAGGCATAATTAACATGATTAACACCATGGGTGTCGGTTGAGAGGACATCTGGCTTAAGATCACTAGTATTAGATTGTAGTAAGTCGTAAATATAATGGGACTCATGCTCATTAGATCCTATGATACGGGCATTTAACGCACTATGATTGGCAACTAACGTCATGGCCGTAATACCTTTGTTGGTGCCGAAGTATTTCGAGGAGTAGCGAGTTTTAAAAGTCTCAAGGTGAGTTTCAAATTTTTGCCCATCGGTACTGGCGTGCAGGACGTCTTCTTGGATGTGATAGTGGCGGAAAATAGGGAGTGCCGCTACTGCGTTATTGATGATATCACTAGCCTCTTGCAAGGTTTCAGGCCTAATATAATTAGCTTGTATAGTGCTTAGATGCTCATAACTGCGATCAGATATTTGTGCCATCCCATATACGCCGCGATGTGTCGCATTCGCAATTAGAATAGCCAATAAATCATCCTGATTGGCGCCTACTTGTTTTTGTATTGGCAGCACGTGTGCGAAGCATTGCATAAAGTTGGTTTCTTGTTCAACATAACGCAACACATCAGCAATACTGACGGGGATCATTTGTTTAAAGAAAGGGTTGTTGACAAGTGATTGGGAGCCTTTAACTGGCAGTCGCCATCGTGTGCCACTTCGGCTCTTCATGATCACATTGCGGTTATCACCATTATCAATGTGACGAGCAACATCTTCTAGGGATGTTGTTAAGCGTATTTGTTTTACTTGCAGTAGCTTCTGAATCGGCTGCTTTAGCTTTTCCAATGTTGATGATGCCAATAGATCAGGCTGTATTGACGATGCAATTAAGTCGTCTTCTAGCGCACGATATTTAGTGACGTTTGATAAGTAAATTCGACCATTAAGCCGAGAAGCCAGTTGACGGTAAAGCAACCATTCGTATCGCTGTGGATGAACAACATCCTTGTTAATTAACCATGGACGATGTTTTTGTTGGATAAGTGTACTATCCATTGTTTGCAATGTATTACCTGCTAATAGTTCTGTTTTTGTGGTTTTGAGCTGGGTCACTAATGCTTCTGAGCCTTTACCTGCTTGGCATTCAAGACATAGAAACACGGGCCTTAATAACTGCTCAATTAACCCGTTTTGATCATCATAATATTGCCATTGATATTCTTCTACCGTGCGTTTTTGCTTTTTTAAGTACAGGCATAGCGTTTCTATATCTTGGTTATTCATTACACTTAATGCTTGTTGCCTAACCGTTGCAAATGGTTGATTATCGTCGATACTGTCATCAACAAACAGATGCAGTAATTCTGCGGCTTTGGTGACATTGTCTGCAGCTGACCTCCATGAGTCAAACACTGCCTGTTGGGCAAACGCATGCGCAGCTTCTTGTTGTTTACGGATATGATGAATAAACCCATCAGCCAATCGCTCTAGGCTTTGCCGTATGCGTTGAGTCAGAAAACACAGCAACCATAGGTGTTGCTGTGGACGCTTAAAGCGTTTTAGTTTACTGCCATAATAATCCACCATTTCACCGAAGTGTTGTTGGTTTTTAGACGATAAGGCTAAGCCCTTAACAGCATTATCAATCTGTCTTGTATAAGGCTGTAACTGATGATACACCGTCAGTTCTTTTTTTAGCTCTGTCACCATAACGCTTTTTGCACCGGCTCGAAGCTGGCTTAAGGAGAGCCCATCTTTGTCATCGATAATAGTATTTAGAAATCCGTGTAGTTCAGATGAAACATGAATACGAAGCTTATTATTTAACGCCTTCTTGACCTGTTGGATAACACGACTGATAAGCTTTTGTAAGACAGTATATTTAGGGATGGCAATTCTATGCGTTGCTAGATATTCAGCGGCTGCATCGAATAGATAACGAGGCTCAAGCCAAGCTTTGCCGACCATAACAAGATGTTCGTACAGCGGCGCAAAGTGCAGACTTTCGTCCCATTTCTGATAGTTTAATAACCTCAGTATTCTTTGATATATACGGTCACGCTGCATCTTATTAATGCTGAAAGGCCTGATCCCTTTGCCTCCTTGAACTTGCGTTGAAATAAACTGCATATCGTCAAAGATGAGGTTAAAGCTAGGTGAAAGAATCACAGGCTTAGACTTAAAATACCCTAATAACGCAATGAAATAGCATCGGTGGTTCCTTAGGCGAATACTTTTCAACTCTGTTAACTCGATCTCGTTTGGCGTAAAATACAATCGTTGTTGTTCAAGTGATAATAGCGGCGGAGAATATAGATCAAGCTGCTCAGCTTTGGTAAGAATTGATAGTTCGTTTTTTATAGCCATAGGAATTAAATTAAGTTTAAGGGGTTGTTAACCTCATAATTTGCCATACTTTGGAGAAGTAACCCACCTTTGTATGCCTTTAAATATGGTGAGTATGGCGATTTATGTTACTTTAGAGGGGAAAATCCCTAGAACCCCACTTAACAAAACTATCGAATCTCAATTGGATGACATGATAGAAGTGCGTGACTTTACGCTAGGCGGCGTGGAGCTTGTGAATGGCACTGAAGTATATTCAGGACTCAAGTTAAGTGAAGTCATACAAACGCGGTATACAGCTTGGGGGGATATTACAGAAGAATGTAAAGGTGTCGATCCCACTTATGACACGTATATTATCCCTCCGCTCTATTTCAGTGAAGTCGGGCCTATTTCTACTTTTTACGCGGCAAGGTTAATTTCACAACAACTTAAAAGTAACGATCCCTTAAACGGGCTAGATTTTATTAATAACAGTGTATTTGGTGCGGTTTATGAAAGCTTGGGTTTCGTGAATATCTTTCGACGCAAAGGAGTCAATAAAATAAACACTGCGTTTAAAGATACGCTAAAAGGGTATAAGAGTTATGTAAAAGAGAAATCAAGAAAGTACACAAATGCCAAAGATGTTTACGTTACAGGTGAGTACCCATTCGATAACATGAAAACAGCTGAGTTCAATCTTAAATATAACGGGGCATTAAAAAACTCTAATATAGGGAATAGCTACCATGCCGATATTAAATGGCTCATTAATAGATCCCCTGATTTGGATAAGTATTGGCTTATTGTGAAAGTTAATGATACAAAATTCTATCGCGGTCTTGTTCTATTTAACCCTGACAAAGAGCTAGAAATAGTTAAATTACATGTGCAACCGTTTTTGCCTGGTTCTGAATATAACTTGCTACCTGCGAATCATTCACGGAAAAGCTATATTCGACAAGGGGCTGACCAATATATTACCTACGTCAAAAAGAGTAACAAAACGAAAAGCACGCACGACGCTAATAGTTGGGCGAATTTTTACAAATCATGCGCTGATAATTTGTTTTATTTTCAGCACGCACTTGCCGAAATACAAGCCTTTCAACAAGGGCTTTATGCGCCTTTGGATAAAGAATTTGATCGCAGTACGCAGTTATTTGGCTTTACAGGTGAAGGTCACTTGATGCCCGCTGCATTCCCTTACTACGTTGCTTATGACGGCGAGACTGTAAAGGTCAGTTATCACAAAGATATCAAAGTAAAAAATATAGATGTATTTTTAGAAAAAATACATCTATAGGCATTTTTTTTTAGAAATCTAGTTTTTTTTCGCATCCACTCCAATTTTAAGTCCATAAACTAACAGTTAGTATCAACAACTGGCTGTTAGTATGGATTTTACAATTTACTCAATCGGTAATACCGAATTTCTATTTGAAGTGTAAGCGCGCAATTAAACCCACATACCAATATTAATGCTACCTATGCATAATTTACTCAGCATATTAACCTGAGGTAATTATGAATAAACAGCAAAAAATAAAACACTGGCAAGGCATTTTTGAGCAGCAAAAATCGAGTGGTTTAGCCATCATTCAATTTTGTCGTGATAACAACATTAACGCATCGACTTTCTATGTTTGGCGTAAACGCCTTTCTGACGAAACGATAAGGGTTAAAAAGCAACAGGTGATCCCGTTTGTTATTCATGAGCAAGCCTTTACACACCCTTCAATCATTAAACTCACCACACCAAACGGCTATCAAATAGACTTCGAGTCGACATTAGCGCACCAAGCACTCGCCAAATTATTGAGCGTACTGTGACACCTTGCACCCACCAAGTTTACTTGGTCACGGGATTCACCGACATGCGAAAATCAATCAATGGGTTAAGTATTATTGTCAGCGATACCCTATCTCTCGATCCTTTAAGCCAAGCGTGGTTCGTTTTTTGTAATAAACAACGCGATAAATTAAAAATTTTGTTTTGGGATACCAATGGTTTTTGGCTTTATTATCGTCGCTTAGAGCAAGGACGATTTCAATGGCCAAATCATGCTCAAGCACACGTAGCCATGGGGATTGAACAACGGCAGTTACAATGGTTATTATCTGGCTTACCGGTAAATAATAAANCCCGCCACTCAACTTTATCAGGGTTATCAGTGATATAAATTAACCAGATCGTTTTTTTTACTTGAACGATCTTTCCCATGTGTCATGCTATTAAAATGCCAGACACTATTCTCATCACCGAACTACAAAATCAGCTTGCACTTATGCAGGCTAAGCTTGATGGCTTAGAAAAAGATAAAATTTCACTGCAAGAAGATAAGGTTGAAATGCAATCGCGGATTGACCACTTGCTTGCTGAGCTTAAGTTAAGTAAATCCCAAAAATACGGTAAAAAAAGTGAAAAAGCCCCACGGGGCACCTTCAATGAAGCGGAGCAGCATAAAACGACTGAGCCGCCTAAACACCATAAGAAAGGTAAACAAATACTGGCTGAGCACTTTGAACGAGAAGAGGTTGAGCACACCTTAACCGAGTTAACGTGTCAGTGTTGCGGTGAACAACTACATCAATGTGGTAGTGAAGACAGCGAGCAAGTGAAGATTATTCCGGCGAAAGTCAGTGTCATTAAGCACAAACAATTTAAATATGCTTGCAGACATTGCGAGCATGAACAATTGGCCAGTAAAATAATCACCGCGCCTAAACCCAAGCAGCCTATTCCTGGCAGCATTGCGAGTCCAGNNNNGGTTGTTACGGGCAAATACTGCGATGCCTTACCGCTTTATCGTTTCGTTGACATACTGGGCCGTGGCGGCCTTGAACTATCGCGCGGAACATTAGCTAATTGGTGTATTAAAGCGGGCCTGCTAATCAGCCCCTTAGTGGCAGCCATGCAACGTCACTTGCTTAGTGAGCACAGTTTATGTGCCGATGAAACCCGTACACAAGTGTTAGATGAAGGTGACAACCCTAGCAGCAATTCCTACATGTGGGTTTATCGCAGCAATGAGGTCAGCCGTGAGCCTGTCGTGATTTACGATTACCAAGCAGGTCGAAGTCGCGCTTGCGCAAAAGAATTTCTTGCCGGTTATCAAGGCTATTTACAGTGCGACGGTTACCGTGTTTATGACGGTATTGAAGGCATTACCCCTGTTGGTTGCTGGGCACACGCTAGACGCAAATATAACGATGCCTTAAAAGCAGAGTCGAAAAACAAAGGTCGAGCGCATAAAGCCATCAGCTTTATCAGCCAATTATATAAACTGGAAACCCACGCTAAAAACAAACAGTTATCTCCTCAAGCGCGGTATCAGTTACGACAAGAAAAAGCCTTACCCATATTAATGCACTTTAAAGCGTGGCTTGATGAAGCCGAAGGTAAAGTAACGGCGGGGAGTTATATTGGCAAAGCGATAAAATACACGCTTAATCAATGGCCGAAATTAATGCGGTATAGTGAAGATGGCGAACTAGGGATTGATAATAATATTACTGAGCGAGATATTCGGCCGTTTACCACTGGTAGAAAAAACTGGCTATTCTCAAAATCGGTTAATGGTGCTCAGGCCAGCGCGATACTTTATAGTATTGTGATGACGTGTCGTGCTAATGACATCAATCCGTATTACTACTTTGTGCATTTATTTAAAACGTTGCCGAATCGAGATGTGGGTGATGATGATTTTACCGACCTAATGCCGTGGAATGTGCAGCTAGACTTCGATTATAGCTAAGCGCACTGCTTAAATGCGCGCTTACATAGAACTGACATAAATGACGCTTAGTTGCGTTCTCACCACGGAATGATGGCATTACGTAGTAGCTACCTGAATCAAAGAAACGACAGCCATACTCAAGCATAAATTGCATTGAGTCTGCTAAATACGTTTCGATACCAAATAGATCAATTTTTACTGGTAGTGAGTCACTACCCAGTCCCATAGGGCTTGAAACTGCATTTGTTGTTATGGGTAAATGCAACGTTTTTAAAGATTGAGAGTCCCAATAGCGGTAAGTTTCTACCGAAATATAGCTTTGTAGCTCGGCAAGTAATTTATACCAAGGGTTGTCTAATAAGTGTAAGAATCTATCTTTATCTAGCCAATTTCCATGCATGTTACGGCTCCAGGTGCTTAATAATGTGTTGAGTCCAAGATTGTCTGTGCTCTAAAGGTGTTTGAGTCAGCTCAGAGCGAGGCTGATACTTGTATTCGATATCTTCGAAATAAGGCGTGATCTCTACAACCAAATGGTCAAAGAATTGATCTGCTTCAGTACCCGTCTCCCACCAAACGCTCAGGCCAATAGGGTCATATGCTTTTTCAGTTGCGCGCGCGAGCTTTCTTACGTGCAACATCAAGTCATTACTTTCTTCTACAGATAGTTCTAAGTAATTGGATACTTGACGTTTTGGTAAGATTACAATCGCCCCTTTCACACGACTATATTCCGCCGTAACGGCATAGAAATGCTCACTTTCACTGATTAAAACGCCATCTTCTTTTAAGCGGGTCATCGGTGATGTGAATTCTTCCATTTTTGCGTCAGGCGTGGTGAATTTCGGTTGATACTCAACTAAATCAGGTGCTGCACTTTTAATTCGTTCAGCGTTTTGACGAAGTTCATCTACCGCTATCCAGGGAATGTCGATACTTGGTGCGAAAGAGTATTCTTTGCTGTTAAAGCGAGTTTGGATTTGGAAGTGCATGTGACAAACGGACTGTCCAGCTCGAATCCCAGCATTACAGAAAGAATGTATCGCGTCAGGACCGTATGCTGAGTACACGGATTTTGCTGTTTTTTGCAATATCTCCATGACATCTAGGGATTCTGCGGGCGTCAGGTCTGATATTTGCTCCACATGACGTTTAGGTGTAACTAGGACGGCTCCTGTGCTGCGCCTATTTACTGCCATAAACGAAATAGCGTGTTCACTCTCGAATACAATAGCACTGGGTATCCGGCCTGTATTACATTCACAAAATGGGCAGGGAAACCGTTCTGGTTTTTCATAGGCCATTAGTGAACCCTCCTTGTTTGAACGTTGCAAAGCAAGCTAATTTCCTTTGCTTGCTCGTTTAAAAAATTTATAAAAACAAAATAATTAACAACCTATGTTATTTTGTTAATCGCAATAATATATGTGGCATTTTAAGGCCAGTTCATATATTTCTTATTTAAAATAAGGGATTGTAAAACATTGCGGGTATGGAATTTAAAATATTTGATATGGTTTGTAAATAGTAAAAAGTTGTATTGTTACGATATTTTACTCATTTTAAATTGTATTCCATTTTGATTGATTTTAAATATTATGAAAGATATATTGTCGCGGCTGCTCTCAATTAGAGCTTTCACACAACTACTTTATTAGTCGTGCATTTCTCAATGAGTGTGGTAAATAGTAAATTTATTAGTCTAACATTTCGCATTTTTATTCAGGGGTTGTTAGGGTTTTTAATTTTTCTTGGACTCATTTTTTTACTTGGATGTAAATGAATATATAGCCATAATACGGCATTCGCATTATGTGGTTTATTGTAAGGAATACTTACCCATCCATGATTTAATTTGGAGCTTTTGGTTTTGTCTTTTTGTTATGTCGCGTCAACAAAGTTACCCACTCGCTGGGGAGAATTTACTCTGCATGGATTTAAAGATATCAATAATGGTCAAGAACATGTATCGATTTCTATGGGAGATTTGAGTAGTGAGGGGCCTGTTTTGGCAAGGATTCACTCTGAGTGTCTGACTGGAGACGCTTTATTTAGTTTGAGGTGTGATTGTGGCCTTCAACTAGAATCCGCATTAGAGCTAATTGCGCAGGAAAAACGAGGGGTTATATTCTATTTACGTCAAGAGGGACGTGGAATAGGGCTACTAAATAAAATAAAGGCATATGATTTACAGGATAATGGCGCTGATACTGTTGAAGCAAACTTAAAGTTAGGTTTTGATGCTGATCAAAGAGATTATTCAATATTAAAATTTATGTGTGACCATTTTAATATTTCTGAATTAAGGCTGATGACAAATAATCCAGCTAAACTCAAGGCGATTGAAGAGCTAGGTATTAATTTGTCGGAACGAGTGCCACATAGAATTGCAGCTTGCACACATAATAGTAATTATTTATCCGTAAAAAGAGATAAGATGGGTCATATCATTTAAAAGCTTGGCTTTAATAATGAGCCATTTATCTAAGGAGAGTTGCAATGAGTCAATTTAAGCATATATACGCTATTTTTATCGCACTAATTTTTGTGAATTTGCTTTCGGCGTGTTCACCTGCACAAGAGAAGAAGTTTCAATTGACAGGTACAACAATGGGGACTTCTTATCATATCACCTTTAAAGCAATGTCAGATGCAGTTGAGGTAGAACATATTCAGATAAAAGTCGATAAAGCGCTGCTTGGTGTTAATGAAATTGCCTCGACTTATATGGAAGACTCCGAGTTGTCATTGTTCAATGCTAAAAAATCAACTCTTCCCATTGCAGCCTCCGACGAGTTTCGCGAAATGCTATCCGAAGCCATTCGCCTAGAAAGCTTCACTAATGGCTATCTTGATGTCACGATTGGATCATTAGTTAACCTGTGGGGCTTTGGCCCTGCTAACCGTCCAGAAACAACGCCCACCGATGAAATGATAGCGCAAGCAAGAGATAAATTTGGCATCCGCTTTTTGTCGATAGAGGGAACAACGGTTAGCAAAGCAAATCCAGATATATACCTCGATTTATCTACGCTGGCCAAAGGATATGGGGTGGATGTTGTTGCCGACTTACTTGATAGTAAAGGTATCCATGACTACTTGGTGGAAATTGGTGGCGAAATTCGCACTAAAGGGACCTCTTTAGAAAATAAAAACTGGGTCATTGCGGTGGAAAAGCCCGTGTCTGAGACGCGTGCTATTCAGCGTGTTATTACGCCCAAAGATAATGCGATTGCAACAGCTGGTGATTATCGAAACTTCTACGAAGAAAATAATGTGCGTTACTCTCATCTGATTGACCCTAAAACAGGACGTCCTATAACACATAGAATGGTTTCGACTTCTGTAATCTCACCATCTTGCATGGTTGCAGATGGTTTATCGACAGCCTTTATGATTATGGGGTTGGATAAGGCAATGAACTTAGCGAATGAACATAATATAGCAGCTTTATTTATTACAAAGAACTTAGATGGCACCTTCTCAGAACATCACTCTGAAGCATTCACTCCCTATTTAAAGTCTCAAAGTTAAAAAATAATAGAGCTTAGAGTAGATAGTTAATTAATTATCCACTCTAAGCTATTTGTCCATATTGACTTTAATTCAGATGGTTTATTTACACGATGTTTCATTCCTTCAATGAATAATGATCTATGGGTAATCTTATTTTTAAATGCATATTCACTGAGTTGTTGAGCACATTGAATGGGCACTCGAAAATCATTTGTTCCATGGATAATGAGCATGTCTGGTTTATGAGTGGGCGGTGAATTGATAACCGATGCTTCTAACCGGGCAGTGTTACTCGGTAAATAATCACTGACGAAGTCAGGAATATCGGTAACTGCCTGGTAAGTATGCCAATCACTGATTGCCGCTCCAATAATTACTTTAGTGAATGCGTTGCTGTGACACCCTGTATACGCACAAATGTATCCACCTTGGCTCCAGCCTATACCTATTACCTGTTTTAAGTCGATAGCATACTGTTTATGCAAAGCTTTGATACCAGAGCAAATATCTTGCATATCTAGGCGGCCTAGATGGTCCACATTTATCTGTGCGAATGCTTGCCCTTGACCAATAGAACCACGGTAATTCGGTTCAAAAATCACATATCCAGCAGCTAAAAGAGGCAAATAGGGGGCATACCAGTGGTGATCGCTGAATAATTGCAATTCAGAAAAGTCTTTCGGGCCCCCATGAATAATCACTGCTACAGGAGCTTGCGCCAGATTTGACTGGTTTTTGCTGAAACGCAGTACGCCTTGCAACGATAAGCCGTCTTCAGAGCACCAATTGAATCCTTTAGCTAGGCCAAAATCAAGGCCTGTGAGTTGCGTATGATTACCCGAAACATTGATCACTTTTTGCTTATTGAGATTAAAGCAAAAGACATCGGGGAAATGTTTGGCACTTTGACCTATGAAAACAAGCGCGTTATCTGTTAGTTCTGCATCTATTCTGCTACTGAGCCCATTGATATCGAGCAATGTGATATGGTGTTTATCGAGCCACCCTAACTTTGCTGTGAGTCCATCGACAAAACGAATCAGCAACCCATTTGTCGTGTGGCCAATGATCTCAGTGTCTCTGTCTATATGCTCACTTAAACAGGACGCCTGATCATGCGTGATTTCCCAGGTATCTTTTTGAGCATAGCGAGCATTATTGTTACAGCCTTGAGCATACACTTTTTGCCCGCACTCACTGATAGCTTTTGCAATGAGCTGATGTGCAGGCGGCGAGTGAATTGGTATAAGGGTTAAGCCATGTTGCTCTGTGAGTTCAACCCTTGCGATAAGTGAAGGGTTGGATGCCTGTTTTAGCGTGACAACAGCATGCAGTGCAGAGGGTTTGCTTGAGACAATATTGATTATTCGAGCCTGACTTTTAAGGGTATAGTCGGGTTTATCTAAGTAGCTTTTTGTAACTACCTTGTATTCTAACTGTGTATTGTTAGTACATGTATAAAGGACACCTGAGCGAAAGGGAGTAAACATGGACACGTGTTTATGGCTGAGCAATATAGGGTTACTTTCAGCCCCTGAAGTATGAATAAGATAGAGCAGATAACTGCCATCAAATCGACCATCGTCCCATAAAATAACTAATCTTGTGTCATCTAGAAAGTGTAATTGACGAATATCACCATGGTCAACGATTTGTTGTTGTTCTAAAGTATCGGTGTTGTAACACCAACAACATCGATCAAACTGGTTTTTTTCTAGGTTTGATACCAATTGGGTATAGGCTATTACTTTCCCGCTTGGCGCGATCGCGACCCGGTCGGGCCGCTTTAATGCCAATAGTTTATTTACATCAGGAAACACGTTGTGGTGCAACCAAATGAGTTGTCAGTGTTTGAGTTTGTATCTTTTTAATCACGATGAATGACACAAGCCCACAAAGGATGTTAGCTATGAGGATTGCCCACATAATGCCTACTACACCACCAAAGTGGTTGCCAATGAGGACCGCAGGAATACAAAACAGCCACATTCTGAGCATACTAAGATGTAGTCCCAGCATGGGTTTTCCTAATGGGTAACCGCATGAAGATACGATGATTTGCGTAGCTAAACCAGTTAAGCTAATAGGGATAATGTATAAGTACCAAATGCTATATTCCACTACTTGGGCATCATCGCTGATCAAGTGCCCCAAAGGTTTTGCAAGTAGCATCAACACAACCGCATTGACTCCTCCCCAAATTAGGCAGAATTTTAAACCGTAATTGATGGCGCCATTGACTCGATCCGTCGCAGAATGACTCAGGTTCTTGCCTATGAAAGGGCCAATGACGGTCGACAGACCCGTAATAAAAATCATCGTTAATGACTCAATTCTGGCGCCGACACCGAATGCTGCTACCGCTTCAGAACCATGCTTGGCGACTATCATGGTCACAATGCCCATAGACAAAGGTGTTAAAATTCGAGATGCGCCTGCAGGCATAGCTATTTTTAAAACGCGTTGCCAGATTGAAAGTACATCTTGTAGCGTATTGAAAGATAGCGTAAGCAAATCTAGTTTATAGTGCAAATAGCGAATCGCAATGAGTGTGGATATCAGCCTTGCAATCATTGAGGCCCAAGCTGCGCCTGCTATACCCATGCCTTCAATTGGACCAAGCCCAAATATCAATATAGGATCAATGATTAAGTTGAGTATGCTGGAGAATAACATTAACGTTGCAGGGAATTTGGCATTACCAAGGCCCCTAATAGCGCTGTTACCTACTATGGGCAACACCATCAGCGGCATACTCAGATACCAAATAAACATGTATTTGTGTACTTGATCGAGCACATTGCCTGATGCACCTAGTAACGAAAATACGGGGTCAATCGTCGCAGCGCCTAACAAGCCAAACAGCGTTGAAAATATCAACGACAGCCAGATTGAATACGTACATATTTTTTGCTTGTTTTGATGCTCACTTTCCGCTGAGATGACCACGGATAGCCCGATACCTAAACCAATTGTTAAGCTACTTAAGCTAAATATAATGGCTGGAGTAAAAGAAATAGCAGCGAGTTCACCCACCCCTAACTGGGCAATAAATAAGGTATCGACGAGGTTGAAGCCAATGACAGAAAGCATTCCTATCGCGGTAGAAAATGCCATTGAATTAAGCTGACTAGATATTTTGTTATCTAGCATGGGGTTATTTTCAGTTTTAATAACACGTTCCTTCGTTAGTGTGATCGAACTATTTTTAAGTACCTAGCTAATAATTATTTAAATTATTTTTAGTATTTAATATTCTTTCTGCAAATCTGCGGGCTTCAAGTTTATTCACTGATAGTCAATGCGTACTCAAAACATGATAAATTAGATAGTGCACTCTATATTGTTTTTAGCTTGTAAGTACAAGCAAATGCAAAGTTATTATGACAACATTATGTGCTTAAGCAAATTATTCAGTGCTATATATCGGATGCTGTGGCGACTGTTCTGGTCAACTCAAACTGGACACTTTAAATTGGTTATTTTCAAACTTCACAGGCGATAACTCATTATTCGCTGAATGTAGACGCCTAAGTTGTAATATTTGATGTACGCAGCCACTTCTTCCTCCAAAAATACTACCTTTGGTTAATTTTAGTGATAAAAATTATCACTTTAAAGCAATAAAAGTTAATATTTTTGAGTTGGGTGAAGAAAGAACCAATTGGGATGGTGACCAGGGCAAGATCACGAACTTTACCTTGACTTAAAAGTATGATCTTATACTCCTTTTTAAGGAGCCCCCATGCCTGATATTCAACTATTTAAATATTTCGAATCAATTGACGACCCTCGCCAGCAGGGTAAAGTTGTCCATAAACTCTTTGATATCATATTCTTAGCTGTCAGCGCTGTCATATCTGGGTGCCAAGGCTGGGAAGATATTGAAGATTTTGGCCATGATAGATTAGATTGGCTCAGGAAGTACGTTCCTCTTGAGCAAGGTATCCCTCGCCATGACACAATCGCTCGTGTGATGAGTCGCAATGATATGACGCAGTTTCAAGATTCTTTTTCTTCTTGGATGAAAGACTGCTCTAAATTAACTCATGGCGATGTAGTTGCGATTGATGGTAAGCGATTGAAAGGTTCATTTAATCAGTCAGATAGGCGCGATGCACTTTATATGGTCAGTGCATTTGCGTGCGAAAATGGTGTTGTTTTGGCGCAATGCCCTGTTGATAAAAAGTCGAATGAAATAACAGCGTTACCAGAGCTTCTTGAATTACTGGAGATAAAAGGCTGCTTAGTCACGATTGACGCGATGGGGTGTCAAAAATCAATTGCAGAGACAAGAGTGGATAAACAAGCCGATTACCTACTTGCAGTAAAAGCGAACCATAAAGGACTACTGTCACAAATAGAGAATGCTTTATTACCTGAGGTCACACGACAAGCGTCCGAAGGAGTTTTGTTTAATGAAGCCGATTATCATAAAAACAGAGAAGAATTCAGGTGTTGTGCTGTTAGTCATAACGTAAGTGATTTATCAGAAACGAGCAATTGGAAAGATGCTAAAACAGTGGGAGTTATTGTTTCTTATAGGAAAGAAAAAACAAAGTAAGCAATTAGTTATGCTATAGATACTACATCAGTTCAGCATATTTATCGGCGGAAGAACTCGCAAGATCCGCACGGCAACATTGGCAAATAGAGAATGGATTACATTGGCGTTTAGATGTCGGATTTAAAGAAGATGATTGCCGAATTAGGCGTGAAGGTGCAGCACCTGTATTTGCGGGGCTGAGACACATCGCATTTAATCAGCTAAAAGCAGAAACAAGCTTTAATAAAGGCATGCCCGCAAAACAGAAAAAAGCTATGCGCAGTACAGATTACCTTGAAAAGATATTGAAATCATAGATTTTTTTCATGCTCTTGCCCTGGGATGGTGACACTTTTCAAGAAGTTATTAATAAAAAAGCCTTGTTGAATATTATGCAAGCTAATGAGGGTAATGGCGCCTATCTATATTATCCAAATGTGAAAGACTTAGCTTCGATATTTAGCATCCTCCGTGAACTAGAACTTAAGTTGTGTGTTCATGCTGATAAACTGGATGATGGTTACGAATTTGAAGACAAAACCACTTTGAAGATGACTTAAAAGTCGCTGAAAAGTGGAAATTTACAGGAAATAAGTTGATTTTTTTGGGTGAGCGTTCTCACTGCGAAGAGCCAATTGCAATAGTTAAATAACGTATTGGAATAACAGGAGAACGGTTATGAGTAATGAGAATCAGATTATTGCCGAAGTAGCTAAATTCAGTGATTTAAATGCTGCATTTAAAGCAGTAGAAGCGAATATTGTTGAGCTGGGTGAAGAAAGAGCAAGTTGGGGTGGTGACACCTCTGAAGAAGCTGTTATCAAAAACAAAAGGCTTGTTGAATATTATAACAACCAACGGTTGAAGTTGATCGAGCTTGAGCCGTCATTAGCCGCATCTTCAGTTATAAATTAATACGTTGGAAAAAGTAAATGAAAGAACAACTGGAATTATTATCAAAGTATTCAGATAAGACTATAGAAGAAATTGAAACGCTGTTCAGAGGTAACCCAAAGTTACTAAGTGCTTCAGTTTTAGGTGTTAATGTTTTTGAAGAATTAAAAGCACAGATAAATAAAAATCAGGTTTTAAAGGAGTTGATAGTTTATATCAATGATAATTATTCAGTTGGTGATAAGTTAGCCCCTGATAAAGAGGTAGCTGAAGTTCTTGGCTACGAAAGGTCTACTGTGCGTGAATACTACCCAAATTTAAAACTTTTTGGTTATTTAGATGTTAACCACGGGAAATCGACAGTATTTAAACGCTCTTTTGAAAAACAAATTATTGAGCTTGTTAAAAGTTGATATTGGAAAGAGGAGAGTAGTAATGGAGTTAAATGCGCATGATATGTCGCTTTTATTAGCTGGGTTAAAAGCAGTTTCATTAAACAATAGTTACACAAGTGATCAGAGACGAAGAGCAAAAGAGCTTGAAGATTGTATTGGTAATTTATTTACTACTGGAGTCAAGTGAAGCTCTAGCGTTTCACGTAGAAGTTTTAGGTAAAGAAGTTTCATGATCTAGATATTGAGATGTCGAAAAAGACAAAAATAGGATAAAGAATTTTACTAATAGCATTATTTATAAAAGCAATTAGTTTAATATTATGGCTGATTTTATAAAGGCATTTGCGAAGTGGCTTCTGAGCGAAACTTAAACGTTAGAAAGTATGATAACAAGCTTATATCTATGTTAAGTTAGGAACATTTTCATAAAAGATAATAGTAGCATGTGCGTAAATAATTCTGAAATGAACCCAAAACTTAGCCTCTTAATGCAATCATTTTACCACGTCGCAAACCTTGGTAGCTTTAGTAGAGCCTCCCGTATTTTAAGACAATCACGGAGTACTTTAACTAATCACATCTATGAGCTTGAATCAATCTATTCGATAAGATTAATTAATAGAACAACAAGAAGTTTTTCGCTTAGCGAAGAAGGGGAGCAATTATTAGATAAATGTAGGGAACTAAACTATTTACTTCAGTCAAGTAATGAACTCCTATCTAATTTTTCAAACAATGATGCTGGTGGCCTGTGCATAAAAATCCCCACAGTACTTGATAATAAGAACTTTCATACTCTACTCAGGAAGTTTAAAGAAAAGTATCCAGGAGTTATTTTAAAAATATTAGTAGACAATAATGTTTGTGACCTTGTAAATGAGAAAGTTGATGTAGCACTTCATCTTGGAGAATTACAAGATAGCAGCTACATTTGTCGCACTATAACGTCTTTTGACACCTACGTTGTAGCTAGTAAATCATTCTGGGATAAATACGATTATCCTGTGCATCCGAACCAACTAAGAGATTTACCATGTGTAAATTATCGCCACTGTAAAACTGGAAGTAAATGGAGCTTTATTGAAAATGGGCATGTGTTTTTGGTAGACATAGGTGCCTCTCACATATGCGATAGCGATGAAATGCTCATGTCATTTGCACTAGACGGCTCGGGAATTACTACCCTCTTAGATTTTACTTGCTCTGATTTGATTGCTGAGGGTAGATTAACGCCCTGCCTAACAAATTGGACCCATAAAGTTAAGCTACAAGCTTTATTCCTAAAAAGAGAAAATACACCACCTAGGGTTAGGAATTTTTTAGATACATTAGTAGATTTAGCCCCTTTATTAAAACCATAAATATCGATGGTATCCTATAATTTTCAAACATTTTTACTCTGGTCTCTTTTCTAAATCCATTAATCCAGCCGGTTAAACTGCACTCCATTCGCCACTTTCTTAACATCTGTTGTGCAAGATTATGCACAATTACCTGTGTAACATATAGAAATTGCAGTGAGTTTAGTTGCTTTATTTTTTGGCGGTTATGGTTTAAAAGGAGGTTTAATATGTTTCCAATTCAAGAAAATACTAATGGTAGAGGGCTTGAGATAGATTTTGAATCTTGCAGCTTGTTACACCAAAAATTAGAAAAGCAGCTGAGTTTATACGATCAAGAAACTCAGCCTTATGTAATTAGTGAATTAGTTAAGCAAGTTATTAGAAATGAAATTTTTGATAAAAAAATAGACCCTTCTTTAATAGAAAATTTTGAAGAAGATGAGCGCTACGATTGGATTTTATTCAAGAACTGCTTTGATACCTCTTTTATGCCATTAACTCCAATAAATGATGCACCTCCAGAAAATGAGTTGTGGAAAATCCCTGCAGCAATCCTAATGGGGCTAATTTCATCAACAGGCCACAAAGTGGCAAGCTATAAAGGCGAAATGAAAGGTCGTTTAGCTCATATGGTAATGCCAGCCCGAAATAATGAAGTATATAAAAGTCGTTCGACTAAACAGTTGATGCCTCATACAGAGATTGTAAATGGTTTATGGCCTGAAGAAATATTCTCAAACAATGTAGGGTATTGTATAGCTCCAAATGTTTTTGGATTAGCTAGCATTAGAAACCCAGCTAAGTGTGCGACACGAGTTTGGTACTTAGAAGATATTTTGAAAAGCTTACCATTTTCTGTAGTAAGAGATTTAATGCGGCCAGAATTTAGCACAACTAGTCAATCTAGTTTCGATGTTGAACATAACTTAGAGGGAGTTAGTGTAATTTCCCAATTCGGGGACCGTATGAACATTCGATTCAGCTATTCAAAACTCAAAGGTGACACTATACGAGCTAAAAATGCATTGAAATGCTTAAAAGAATATCTAGATGATGAAAATAACTTAGATAGGCTCGTTGTTGAACCTGGGCAGGTGCTGATTCTAAATAACCGGACATTATTACACGGCAGAGACGATTTGAAAAATGATTCATTTTACGATGGTAATGATCGTTGGTTAATAAGAATGTATGGGTTTAGTCATGATGGTTGGAAAAAACTACCTAAAAAAGAACATTTACAACATGTAGCTACTCTATAAAAGGAAATTAAATATGTTATCCCCTTTAGTTGGAAGTGATAGATACTTTGATGCTAAAAATGAGCCTATATTATTTAGTCACGGTTCAGAAAGTTCTATATTTGACCAAAATAACAAAGAATATACGGACTTTGTTTTAGGTTTGGGACCGGTAATATTGGGTCATTCAGACCCTGAATTTATATCTAAAATTACATCAGAGTTGAAAAAAGGGCTTTCTTATCCAGGCTTTTCAGAAGTACATACACAGTTAGCAAGCGTATATGAAAATGTGTACAAGTCACATAAGGTTGTCTCAATTTTTAAAACAAGTTCAGAGGCGGTCACTGCAGCTATACGTTGCGCTATGATCGAAACAGGACGAAAGAAAATAATCCGGTGTGGTTTTTTGGGATGGCATGACACACAACTTGCAAAGACACCTAGTTGGCATGAATGGCCTGGTAGTGACAAGCGTATACAAACTCGGTTCAAAACTGGAATGCGGGGTATTGATGATTCAGAGCAAGTATTTAATTGGTTAGATGGGGACTTGGATTACTTAGAATCGCTTTTAAGTATACACGGTTCACAAACTGCCGCATTTGCTATTGATGTCTACCAGTTAGCATTTATTCCCTTAGAAACATTTAGTAAGGCCCTTAAACTTGCTTCAGATTATGGGATTAAAATTATAATAGATGAAACCAAGACTGCAGGTAGAGGGAGTGCTGGTGGCTATATTGATACATCAAAGTTTGCAGCTGACTATATTGTCTTAGGGAAAGCGATAGGAAACGGTCTTCCTTTATCAATCCTAATGGGTCAACCAGAGCAATTGCAGATATACCGTGAAGCAAGAATTGGTGGCACTCATACAAAGGAAACTCTTTCTGCAAGTGCAGGGATTATAGTTGCTAAAATTATGCAAGAGCGGAACGGCTATGCAAGAATTAAAGACGCTTGTCAAAAGGTAGTTGATACTTTTAACAAAGCTATTCAACTTTCAGGGACAAATGAATACTTAAAAGCTGTTCCACTATTGGACAATACTTTATTTGACCTTAAATTTTCAGACTCGATGATAAATAATTACACGTCAAGAGAGCTCTTAAAAAAGGAGTTCATAACAAATGGTGTATTTGTTTTGCAGGGGCATAATTCATTCATTTGCTTGGCTCATGAATCAATTGATTTTGAATTACTAGAAAGTAAATTGCACTCAGCGTTATCAAGCTGGAAAAGTACCCTTTAATTAAATTATTTGTTGGATTAACACGATGAACTCATTAAATGTTAAAAATGACCTTGAAGAAATACTTTCAAATTATTCCTCTGAAAGTTCGGTTGAAATTCAGTATAAGCAGAAAATGCTGAATTTTTTAAGAGCTAACGAAAACCCAATATATCTAACTAATACCGCTGGCCATTTTACAGCATCTGCTTGGATTGTATCTCATGACGGGAAATCTGTTTTACTAACCGAGCATGCTAAATTAGGTAAGTGGTTTCAGTTAGGGGGCCATATAGAAGAAGAAGATAGTAGTTTTTTAAATGCTTGTTTGCGTGAAGCCATTGAGGAAAGTGGTATCGTTGCTTTGACACTGGATGGTTCTTTCATAATTGATTTAGATATACATGAAATTCCAGAATACAAAGGTATTAAAAGTCATCCACACTTTGATGTGACTTGCTATATCGTAGCTCCTGAAGATGCTAAAGTAAAAATCAGTCAAGAATCAAAAAATTTAAAGTGGGTTCCCTTAACGGAAGTCAAAGCTTTGACTGATGACGAAGCTATACACAGAATGGTAGATAAAACTTATTGCATTGAGTGCGCCTATTGATGCTCAAAGGTCACTTGAAAGCAATTATTGCTAACGTGATTTGGGGGTCTTTGCCGATATACTTTTACTTTATTGGCAAGTACCCACCTTTAATTTTACTGTCTGTTCAAATGATTTCTACCTTTCTAGTCGTTTTATTATTCTTATTAATAAGCAAAAGAAATGTATTTTCGTTTTTAGATCTAAAACGCAGTATTGTTCCGGCGTGTTTCTTGGCAATTAATTGGGGAGGGTATGCGGTTGCAGTTAAAGCTGGCTATGTTATCGAAGCAAGTTTTGCATACTTAATATTACCAGTTCTTCTCCTTACTGTTGGGCATATGTTGAGTAGCGTTGCTCATAGAAGTTCAATTATTTGTATATTATTATGCTTGGCGATTGTTGCATGTGAGTGCTATCTCAAAGGTGTTTTCCCGATTATAGGGGTTGCTATAGCAGCACCATTTTCGGCCTACATACTTTGGCACTCCAAGTATGACGTAGAGCCTGTAAAAGCATTATTCTATGAAACTAGCTTAATGATTCCTATCGGAATAATTATACTTCCATCTGTTAATTTTGCGCTTATTTCAGATTGGGAGTTCAATGAAATGTTATACCTGTCAATTCTAGGGATACTTACTGTGCTTCCTCTATTATTGTTTGTAAGTTCAACTAAGGTGGTTAGCTTTGACATACTTTCAATATACCAATTAATCTCACCTGTTCTTGGGATATCAATAGGTATAGTTTTATATAATCAAAGCATCGAAGGACATACATTTATAACGTACTCAGCATTAATATTTGTATTAATTTCATATAATTTATATTTATTCAGCACAAAGGCTAAAAATCATGTATGAAGACCTAATGTTTAAAGTTCTTAAAATAGCAAAAGAAGCATCTAATATGATTGAAGCATCTAAAAAAAATGCTAAATTCACTCTTAAAAATGATAGCTCATACGTAAGTGAAGTTGATATTAGTGTTGAAAAATTTATAAGCCTAAACTTAAAGTCAATTGATCCCAACACGCCAGTTTATGGTGAAGAACTTGGCTCTGAAGGGGTTGAGTCAGAGGGCACGTATTGGCTGATCGATCCAATTGATGGTACAGCTTGGTATAAAATGGGTATACCCGTTTATGGTTCGCTTATAAGCCTGATTAAAAATGGAGAACCAGTTATAGGTTGTATTAGCCTTCCAGGTATTAACAAGGTCTGTTACGCATTCGAAGGAGGTGGGTGCTTTATTGAAGAATTTGATAAAAGTGAAAAAGTACCTACAGAGTCCTCTGTAGTCAATCATATTAAAGATGCAACTATTACAGCGTCTGGGATACATGGAACCTCAACTTGGTTAGAAAATGGCTCTACCCCGTGGGAATTGCAAAAAATATTTAAGGATGCAAAATTATTCAAATTTACAGGGGATTGCTTACAGCATGTACAAGTAATTCTAGGCCAAGTTGATGCGGCGATAGATACTATAATGAAACCTTGGGATAGTGCAGCACTAATCATTTGTCTAAAAGAGTCTGGTTCAGTGGTAATGAATTTACACGGTTGTACTAATAACCTAATATTCAGCGAAACTTTATTATCTGCAACATCAGAAAAACTAGCTCTGGAGATTGTCGAAAAAATTAAGCCATTGGCGCGTTAAATAGCTTAGACTTTATAAATCCGCTGGTCATGCCATATTATAAATAATTGGAGTTTGCAAAAGTGTAAATAATCATTGGAGTACAAGCTTTTACCAGTGGCGTTTAATTAAGCGCTACTCACAAAAGTAAAATGTTCAACTTGCTTAAAGGGAAAAATAATGGCTGTAATAACGAAGAAAGATGAAAAATCGAAAATGTGGTTGGTGAGTTAAACGAACGGTGTTTGTCAAACTAGTTGTCGCGATCACTACGTTATGCACTCTCCACTTTGACGATTTCACGTTCAGGGTTTAGGTGCACTTCTTCCGGTAAATCCCAGTTGCGGATGTCACCACTCCAGCGCTCAGACGTTTGCTCCTTAGCACGTCGATACACTTCTTTTCTCTTTGCCAACACTTTACTTGCCACACCAGAATGTCTTTGATGGAACGTTATATATTTAATACCACTATGTTTGTGATTGAAATTATACCAGTGGCTAAATTTCAACACCCAACTACGTGCTTCATCTATAGTTGAAAAACCTTTATACGGATAGTCAGGGCGATATTTGCACGTTTTAAATATCGACTCAGCATAAGCATTATCATTGCTCACCCTAGGACGATTAAAAGACGACACGACACCTAAACTATAAAGTGTTTCAAGCATTGATGAACTTTCATTGGACTTCCATTATCCGAATGCAGCACCAGAGGATCATTTTTAACACTTTCTTGCGTATTCTCATGACTTTGATCACCGATTCTCATCAGCTTTGATCGTAAACGTCTAGCAAAATGCACCTGTCAGTAACTTACCAAAACGATTAAGCTATTTCCGAATTTCAATGAGGAGATAGCCATGAGAAAAACGCGTAGCCTTGAGCAGTGGCGCAACATTATCGAAGAACAACAAGCCAGCGATTTAACTATCACTGACTATTGCCAACAACATGCCTTATCAAAAACAAGCTTTTATGCTGCACGAAGTAAGCTTAATGAATCATCAGGCAGCTTTGTTCGCGCTAAAGTAACTAAACACGTTGACGTCACCGAGCAGCAACTGCCGATTACCCTCGAAGTAGACAAAGTAAAAGTCTATTTGCCTCCCGCAACGCCTGCATCTTATCTAGGCCAATTACTACGCGAGCTTGCCTAATGAAAATGTTCGTTGAACCTGCACATATTTACCTCTATCGCGATGCCGTGGATTTTCGAAAATCCATTGATGGTCTGGTCGCAATCGTTGAGGGTGAGCTTGAACGTGATGCCTATACTGGTGCTTTATTTTTATTTTGCAACAAAGCGAAGGATAAACTCAAGCTGGTTTACTGGGATAAAACGGGGTTTGCTTTGTGGTACAAGCGATTAGAAAAACAAAAGTTCAAATGGCCAAACAAAGCCAGTCTGCAAGAATTTGAGCTCAGTCCAGCTCAACTGGATTGGTTGTTGTCGGGATATGATGTGCTTGGTCATGAAGAGTTGCGGTATCAATCGATGATCTAATCGATCATATTGGCAGTAAATGATCGTTGCCACACCGTCTGTTTTATCTTTGCGTCAAGCAAGAAAACACCGTCAAATTCTGTTAAATTGCGAACATGAAAATTGATGCTCACTCACTTCCTGACGACCCAGAACAACTCAAGCGCATGTTGCTTGAGTTGCAACAGCATATGGATGAAAAGTTAGCTGAAAAAGACGCGCAAATTCACGAATTGCTACAAGCTTATAACGCGAAACTAGCCAAAGAGTACGCCAAGAAATCTGAAAAGATGCCGGGTGCAGGCGAAGTATTTAATGAAGCAGAAGGTATTCTCGATGAACATGATAAAGCGCTATTGGCCACATCGGCCTCAGTAAAGACAGAAAAAGCCAAACCGAAACGCCGGCCACTGCCAGCGCAGTTGCCGCGAATTGAGGTGGTTGTTGACCTCGAAGAGGATGACAAAATGTGTGATTACTGTCAAAGCCCCCTTCACAAAATAGGTGATAGCAGCAGTGAAGCACTCGAGTTTGTGCCAGCGCATATCAAAGTAATCAAAACCATTCGCCCTAAATATACGTGCCGTCACTGTGAGCGTGAAGGCATTGAAAGTGTGGTAAAAACCGCCCTTATGCCCGCAACAGCCATTCCAAAAAGCATCGCAACGCCCAGCTTGCTGAGCCAAATAATCATGTGTAAATACCAATTTGGCTTACCACTTTATCGCCAAGAAACCATGTTAGGCGATATTGGTATTGAGTTGAGCAGACAAACCATGTCGAGCTGGATGTTGCGCTGCGCAGACCTGTTGTCCCCTCTGTATCAACGCTTAAAAGACGTGTTGCTATCTCAACCGGTTATTCACGGCGATGAAACCTCGTTAAATGTTATTAACGCAGAGAAAGCGACCAGCTATATGTGGCTGTATTGTTGCGGCGATGATAAACCAGGTAAAGGCACTAATATTGTCCTGTTTGATTACCATAACAGTCGCGCAGGCCAATGTGCGGTTGATTTCCTTGATGGTTACGAAGGCTACATGCACGTTGACGGCTACAAGGCTTACGAGCAAACGAATGCAACACTGGTTGCGTGCTTAGCCCATATGCGCCGTAAATTCATCGAGGCTAAAGGCAATAATAAAAAAACCGTCAAAGCAGATGTAGCACTAAACCTTATTCGCAAGCTTTATGGTCTTGAGCACGCCATCAAAGATAAATCGCACGATGAAAAATTCAAGATTAGGCAGAGAAAAGCCAAACCAATCGTTGATGAATTGTATCAATGGTTACTCAAGCATAAAGATAAAATCCCACCAAAAATGGCGTTAGGTGAAGCAATTACCTATGCGATAAATCAGTTTGAGAAATTCAGGCGTTACCTCGATGATGGCAGGCTCAGTATTGACAATAACCGTGCAGAGCGAGCTATAAAACCGTTCGTAATAGGGCGAAAAAACTGGTTGTTCTCAAATACCTGCAATGGTGCTCATGCCAGCGCTATACTTTATAGTCTTGTTGAAACCGCAAAGGCAAATGACCTTGTGGTGCATGACTATATATCAACGTGCTTACAGCATATTGCGGAGCAGCCAGATAACCTTGAGCCACTTCTGCCTTGGAACTTTAGCAAAGCTAGGTGTCGTTAGCTATACGCTTACCCAGTATGGCAATACTATGGCTCCATAAAACGGTTATTGGTCTACCATACGAATTTCAGATGCGAAAAATTGAGCGGGTACGTGAAGAATTTTTGCCCATTTTAGATAGTTGAAAGCTGTGGCCATGAAAAAAACAAATCTTAACCCTGATTGCCTTGCCTGTGGAAAGCCGACAAAGACGTTGGGTAATCAGCTACTAGATTGGTTATAAACTTATAATAATAAATTCACAAAGACTGGGTTAGGTGGCATAACACCAATATAAAAACTAGGAGAGCTAAATATCGGGAACTTTACAGGTAGCCTCTATCAAAATAAGAGATAACAGGAAGCAAAAAAATCAATTTTTTTGTAGTAGATCCCATTTATTTCCGTATAAATCTTTAAATACTACCACAATGCCGTAACTTTCTTGCCTTGGTTCCTCTATAAAATCAACCTTTTTGCCAAGCATTTCATAATAATCTTGCCAAAAATTAGATGTTTCAAGAAACATAAATACTCGTTCTCCTGACTGATTACCAATCGCTTCTTTTTGAACAGGATTGACTGCTTTGGCTAAGAGCAATCCAGTGCCAATTGTTTTATCTGGAGATACGACAACCCACCTCTTTTTATTGTTGAGTACAGTATCTTCCAATAAATGAAAACCTAAAAAATGCTTAAAATAATTAATAGCCTTATCGTAATCATCAACAAGTAACGCTACGTTTCCTATTCTCTTCATTTTTACAACCTTTAAACTAAAATATTGAACTCCTATATTATTTCTTTAATATTACAATAAATACGAGTTTTTTCTGGTCAACCCAAAATAGTTACTTTCAGTTGAGAATTATCAAGTTCCACAGGTGAGAAATAATTATTCACTGAATGTAGCTGCTCTAAAGCATTTTCGTTGACTGATTAGCCTTAATAACCAGTCATGTTTTAGACTACAAAAAATACCGCCTAAAACGATATAATACTAACATCTGCACATATCACTTATACTTGCTCTCACGGCATACATAGCTAGAAAATCACTAAAACCCTAGCTTGCGTACTGCAAACACGATCGCTGTGATAAGGTAAGTATTTGATAACCGTAGCAGATTATAAGCTTATATCAATACTTTTACTTATAAAATCTGCCGTCATATGTTTATCGATATGACAACCTACTATATAACGTTAATACTATCCATCTCCACGGCCAAATGTATCAAGGCTTCACCCGTTTTTAAATAATTCATATCGCCAGCCCAAATCTAATTGGCAAGCAGGTGGATTATAGTTATGGCTCAGTATATTAGTGTGAGTGTTTATGCTTTGCCCTCTATTTGAACTTTGTAGGTCAAACGCTGAGTTACTTTCAAACGTAAGACTGTGCATAACTTTACGAACAATATAACAACCAATTTGATAGCTTTCTTTGCAAAATCTCTTCGCCGCTTTTCGGTTACCCAAACTACCTCGGCTCTTTTTCAAAAAAGCCATTGTATAAGCCGGCGAAGCTTCAGAGTAACTCTTTGTTTTCTAACATAACCACTTTAGCTCACCCCATTAAAATTCGTCCAAAGTAATTCCTTGATGTTTTGCAATTACTTTATCTTTCCTTTATTAAAAAGCCGTTACTTACGCTAAGAAACTTGCTGATTTTCAAGCACATATCGAACCCTTAATTTATTGACTTTAATACCTCAAAATTATGTGTCCAATGGAGTTAAACAAGAAATTTTGTACTTAATAAAGAAGAGGTTAGAAATAAAAACTGAAGATTCACTAGGCTAACCCCTCATTCAATAATACAAAAAGTCAAAGTACATTTTAAATCATGTTGTTACTACCAAATTTGTATACCTTTTGTTATCAAAAGTAGTGAATATATCAACATAAATAAAATAAAAATCTTGTTGAATTTTCTCGAGTCAATATTATTAAACACGCTTTTGCCAATTACTATATACATCAACGAAGAGATTACAGGCACAATTAATGAGATATAAGTAAATTTATCGTAATAAAAAAAAAGCAGTACTATCAGTTGGATTATTGCAAACCACAAGTAACAGAAGGAAATAAACCTTCTAACGTCTTTTTTTTCACTATACTTCACCGAAGAAATAACCGACAGCACACTTCCTCCCAAATTAGATATTCCGTGAACAACTCCCATACAAACTAGATAAAGATGAAAGTTGTTCTTTACATTGATAGCAAATAAAAATTCTAATCTACTTGATAGTTTTATCACTACAGTAGCTAGCATTAATATGCCTACCGCTAAACTTATTTTAAAGTTTGAGTCTAAACTTAGTACTATTGCTAGAGAAATAAACAGTGGTAAAATAGACCAAATAAAGAACTCACGTACCTCATTTTTTTCAATTTTCACATCACCTTTCACTTGGAAAAGACTAATGGCGATAGAAGCAGGCAATAGGTAAGCTAAACAACTTGAATAAGGTAAGCCCAGCAAGAGTAAAGTTGGTGTACCAAATACTAGTAACCCCATCCCCAAGATCGATTGCACAACACTGAGGATCAAAACAACAGTCAAAATAATTAGCTCTAAGTCCGACATACTGCCTCTTTTCTTTGCCTAAACATAAGTGTCGATACTAAGAATGCTGAGAGAAGTACAATAAGAGCAGATGATACATAGAGCCTTCCAATACTTTCAGACACATAAAAACCACCAATTAAAGCACCGACAGCAATACCTATATGCAAGAAAGAGTTATTGAGAGTGAGCATGATATCTTCAACTCCTTTACTGTTTAGAGCAATAAGAGCTTGAATTGCGGGAGTAGACATCCAAGAAACAACTCCCCAAAGTACAGAAAAAACGATAGCACCATAGAAGCTTATTAGGAACTGACCAGCGATGGATAATATCAGTGCATGAAGAATGAAACTAACTAAAATTGTTTGTTTGCTGCCAATCCTATCACTTAACTTACCACCAAGCTTTGAACCAAATAGGGTTGAGAACCCGAATACAGCTAATATAATACTGACTTCGCCTGATTTAAGTTGATACTCATCTGAAAGTACAGCAGGGTAGTATGTAAAAAGAATGGAGTAACCCATCATCCATAAAAAAGTAAAAACCAAACCACAATAGGACTCAATAGGGAGAGCCTTAATTCTAGACATATATTCACTTGATTCTACGTCCTGCTTGACATTTCCATAAATAACAGGTAATACTTTATACTGAGATATGAGTGTCAAAATAGATAATACGCAGATGATAATAAAAGTAAGCCTCCAGCCTAACTCATCAGCGATAGCAACACTTAGCGGAACACCCAATATGAGTGATGCTCCAAAACCCACAAGTATATAACTTAACACTCCGCCAACTTCTTTTTTATCTACAAGGTTAATTACAGAGCCTAAAATAGTACCAGCAAGTGCGCCTGACACAGAAGCTATAATAACTCTTGAAATCCCAAGAACGAGAGTAGTAGGAGAGACTGCTGATATAACATTAGTTATTAAAAATATCAGCGATAAACTAATAATAACTTTGCGTTTAGGTATGTTTCTAGTTAAATAAATAACCAGTGGTGCACCTACGGCAAATGAAACTGAGTATGCTGCAATTATTTCACCAATATCAGCAACTTTAGATTGGAACTCCATACTAATATGTTCTATAAGACCAATCATTGCCATTTCGGTCCAACCAACTAAAAATATAGTAATAAATAAAACTTGAACTTGCATAGGGTACCTCATACTAGTTCTCCTTCCGCAAATTGTAATTGTAGTACCTGCTATCACCCGTAACTTCACTGCCTATCCACTCAGGTAAGGCTAATTCTTCCGTGCCACATTGAAGTTCAACTTCAGCTATCAAGAAATTCAATTTCGGGTATTCAAAATCATCAATTGTCCATTCTTTTCCATTATGGTTGATGTAGTAGCGTTGTTTTTTAATAATTTCGTTACTGTCAATTAAACTCAAAAAACTACGAGCAAGATCTATATTTATGTTAAACTCAAGTTCACTTCTTGTGATGTTCGCTATTTTTTCTTTTATAGTTATCATTCCCTTACCATCATAAGTTCTTATTCTAAACTCATGACTCTCATGTTCATCAAATAAATATCCTTGAACAATTTCTACCTTTTTTTCAACCAAATGCTCTATGGGTTGAGAAACTAGAAACTTCCTTTCAGTTTCGTACATGCCTTTTGCCCTCATTTTGTCACTAAATCGTTTGGAAGGTTATAGATGTGATCAATAGCTTTAATAGAAATTATTTTGCTGCCCACTTCTATAACTGTAATGCTTGCATTTCTTACCTTAATATCTAGTTTGTCGTCCTTGAGTAATTCTCTAAGGATACATTTTATAACTCCGTTGTGAGTAAAACAGAGTTTTGTAGTGTCTTCTCCTGATGATAACAAGTCGTAAAAACCATTTATAACTCGAGAGTAAAAACTCTGATACATACCTGTAGGCTTACTTCCGTTGGTACCATCATGGCTACCAATATGAAAAGAAGCTTCTTGTAAAAAGGGCATTTCTGTAACAGAATCAACGTAATCGTGTAACTGAACAAAATGATCTCTTGTTTGTAACGCTCGAATTAGATTACTACTAGAGACTTGAACCGAATGCCCTTTTAGTAATTTAAAAAGATGCACGGAAAGATACTTAGCTTGTAACTCTCCCATGTTTGTGAGCGAGCTATTGAGATCTCTATTTTTATTGGTTTGCCAATAAAATTGTCCATGTCTAAGCAGATAAATCTTCCCACGCATTTTATAATTAACCTATTTTTAGCGCTTCAGTCGCTCTTTGGTATTTTATCTTTTTTGTTACTTTTGTATTGAAAGTTTCCATTAGATCTTCCGTCAAGAAGTCAATTGCACTAACGAGTCTTGAATCTTTTGCTATTTCTTCAGACACTCTAGGATATATTGCAATTTCCACTTCAGAAACAGGTACATAATCACTAATACCCACATTTTCACGGAGTGATCTTACGTGAGCGCGATCAATGCTGCAGCGTAATGCATCTTTACCATCTAAAAGAACATAGAACGTGTAACGTAAATCATCTAGTAGTAGAACTGGTGATAGGTTCTCACATGAAATACCCGTTACTCGCTCCAACTCTTTACCTGGGTGTTCTGTATTACTAGCCANTTCTTTTGACGATGGTTCAGCTTGAATCATTTTCTTCTCTTCACCATCGAATACGTGTCTGGTATCTACACGTACACCAAACTCATCCTCTGGTGCTTTAAAAGCACAGAAAGCATGGGTGATTTTATTGCATGAGGTTCTTAATAAAGCACCTGTAAACAATATTTCTAGATCATCAGTATCGTAATAAATAGCGGTATTTAACGGCGGGTTTTCTCTTGCATCTTTTTTTTCGATGATTTTTGCACCAGGAATAATATCGCCAATAGATGCTGTTACTTTATCTAGCCAGTTATAATATTCCTCGTTTGAAACATGGTCCATTTCAATTTTTCTAGCTAATTGCTTAAAAACAGTAGCGTTTCCTGTTTTTTTGTAGATTGATCCACTTGGAGCTTTAGTTTTCATAATACCTTTCTCTCTTCTAACTTTTTTATCAAATATAATGTTCTTAGATCTTTAATGTGGCCTTGCTCAATTAAGTTACTGAGTTCATCAAAATAAACTTTTCTTCGAATTAAGGGCTCATTTTCATCAAGAGTTAGCTCATCAGCAACTTGGTCTGCGCCAAACTCGACGTAATATAAATATGACTTTTCTTCAAGTGAGCCAGGATTGACCATAACGTCACCAATAAAATTAAGATTTAATTCATTACAAGTAATACCACACTCCTCATATAATTCATTTACAGCTGAGTATAGAGGTCCTTGATTATCAACTTTTCCTCCGCATGCCTCTAAAGAAATCTGTCCATATTTTTTCAACATGCCAGCTCTCGGTTGTTCGATGAGATAAATATACCTTTGCAAAATATTTATAGGGATAATGGAGACAAAGTCTCCAACATTGTAAGTTTCTCTTGGAAGTGTATAACTAACATCATCAATACAAATATTAATTCTGTAATTAGAGACTAAACCCCAAGCTTTTGGGTTTATGTCTTCATTGATTGTTGCATGACTATTCATGTAAATTATCCTGAGTTTCAATCCTCTTAATTAAAAGACTTTTAATTAAGTTGAGTTTTTCTTTTATTTCTTCAACAGTGAAAAAAGTGTTGGTGTACGAAAGATCATTTTTAGGATACATGCTGTTATATACAACAGAATGGTCTCTCACTCTCGGGCTTCTCAATACTAAAGTTACTACTGTATCTTTTTTTGGTACAATAATACGGTGTATACCTAAGTTTCTAAGGAAATACGATGTAGAGTTTTCAGCTCGTTCAGTTGTTGTTTTTTGTAAATGCACAAGACCTTCATGCGTGTAGAAATTCTTTAAATCTCTTTTTTCAGGGCAGTATGAATAGCTTTCATAAGGATGACCACTTTCACACTCTTCAAAGTTTTCAGAAATAAGAGTGCCACATAATACAGACGACCAAAAACTGAAACGGTGGCTATGTATCTGTTCATCAGTCTGCTCTTTGATTGTGTAAGGTGGTTGCCAAAGATGCATTCATTGTTAGGCGAAAAGAGTTAGGATCTTCATTATCAAATAGAACTATTTTATCAAAGTGATTAATGTGCTTATAGGATCTATCTGCGACCCATTTTAGAAGACTTTTGTCTGAAATATACTTATTTAATATTCCAAGGAAGACTTCAGGATCAGATATAGTTGATATATAATCTAGATTATTTTGGTTTGGATCTTCGGGAGTAGTAAAGCTCAAGTTTTCTATATTTAAAAATTCCATATTAAATCCTTTAATGTTTTTCTGTTTTAGAGCTTTTTCTACTTGTGAGTTACTTCTAAAACTTTAGAAATTTGGTCACTCACCATATCTACAGTTTGTGTACCATCCAATTGAAAGTAATTTCCTCGGTCTTCATCCGCTTGACTTTTATAATAGGTCGCAATAGGAGCGGTCTGTTGATGATATTCTGTTAGCCGTAGTTTGACTGTGTGTTCGGTATCATCTTCTCTTAAAATTAAAGGCTCATCAGTAATATCGTCTAGACCAATATTGATAGGTGGCTTGTGTTGTATATGGTATGTACGCCCAGAGCTTGGATGTACGCGGCGACCACCAACCCTTTTCACGATGACTTCGTCTGGTACGTGTAGCTCAATCACATGATCTATCTCAATACCAAGATCTGGCAAAGATTCAACTTGATTTAAAGTACGAGGGAAGCCATCCAATAAGAGTCCACTTTTAGAATCAATCAGCCTAAGGCGTTTTTTCACCAAATCTATGACTATGTCATCTGAGACTAATTCCCCGCAATCGATACTCCGTTTGATTTTTGCTGCTTCATGTGTACCTTCCATACACAATTCTCGCAGCATGTCTCCTGTCGATATATGGGTAACTTCATATTTCTTTGAAATATACTCGCTCTGAGTTCCCTTCCCACAACCTGGAGCTCCCAGTAATAAAATATTCATAATTTTCCTTTCGTAAATTATATAGTTTCTTATGTGTTATGATGAAATTTAAGAGTTAGCCTATATACATCCAGCTTACTTCTTTACTCAACAGTGGCAGTTCAAATAACTTATTTGACTCTGATAAACCTAACTACGTTTCTAGTTTATGCCGTATAAAACTAAAAGGTTTAAATCCTTCTCTCGTGATTAACTTCTTTATTTTGTGACACTTTTAAACTATATTTTCAAAAAATGTAGTAACCCAAATTTCTGTATTTAATAGATGATATATAAATAATTATGCATAATCTTGTACAACACTTTTTAAAATATCAGCGATGTTAGAAGTTGGGTAATCCCTCTCTGTCAGACTAGTTGTCGTGCTTAATATTTAACCATTAAATAGAGGGCGTGGAGTAACAATGAAACATTATTCAGCGCAAAGCAAAGAGTCGCCTCCAGAGGATGATGCCTCCAAATAATATAGCAATAGCCCAACTATCTATTGAGATGGGTATTGGTGAATCAACCTTGTATAATTGGCGAAAACAAGCAATTGATAAGGGGCATTTAGTGCCAGATGATGGAAAGAATGCTGAGCAGTGGTCATCAGCAAATAAATTCTCAGTCGTGTTGGAAACTATCTTGAGGATGGCTTGAAATTAGCAAAATCTACACCAGCTAGAATTGAGGTGTCAGATTACAGAGAAAGATTATATGTCTTCTTTAAGTTACCTGAACAAGACCAACATCAGTTTAGTGCAGAAAAATTAGATCAATAATTGGAGATAGGGAATGAAAGTAAAACTAAATTTTGAAGAAATTGAATTAGTCAGTCGCTCTTTGATGTCACATCGTTGGAAGGTCGAGAATGGCGAACAAGGTCAAAATCATCCTGATTTTTCAGCTACGGCTCGTCTTATGGATAAGTTAGCTGTAAACCATGATGGCGCAGAGTTATCTTTTTTACCAAATAAGAAGTAACAAATTGACATTGGAAACCGAGTAGCGGCCATAAGTCGCTATTTATTCGCATGCGTTTTGTAGCTCAGATGGTTAGAGCGCTACGCCGTTACCAAAGTGTTTGCAAACGCTGAGGTTACAATTTCGCGATAAAGGCTATATGGGGTCTGTCACTGGTTCAAGTCCAGTCAAAACGCAGCCGAATAAATTAAATTGGAATGAGGAAAGTGGCATGAGCGATAAATTTGTTGTCTTCGATGAAGATCACGTTTGGGGTTATGGTGATACAAAAGAAGAAGCGCTAGAAGAAGCAAAGACTTGGTATGAAAATGCTGATAATAATTTTGATAGGGATTTTTCTAGTGGGAATTTGCAGGTTGCAAGCTGTAGTAACGACATCATTGCCTTTATTGAAAGAAATAGTGGTAATGGCGTTCAGCTTATCAAAAATAAACATGATGAAGCTGTTATAGCAAGCAACACTGGTAAAGAAAAGTATCACTAACTGAGACCATTGGAATATTAGGGAGAAATCATGTTTGGATTTGTAGACGCTATATATGGATATTTTTATCCGAAAATACCCTCTGTTGAGAGTTCACTGGAAAAGTACGGTGTCGACTTGGACGAAGCAAAAGAAAGTGTTTCGACTGTTTTACGAGAGAAAGGTAAAGTCGAGGCTATTAAGCACTTAAATAGCTTAATAGCACCCAGACCGCCGATGCATTTACGCGCTACGCTTGATTTTGTAAATAAGCTAGAAAATCAAATAACTTGATAAGTTGGAAATTATATGATCATATAAATTTTGTATTTATTTTTTATGTGTAGCAAAAAACTAAAAGTAATCAGGGGGAATTAGGTTTGAGTAGTAAACGTCTAGCAAAATGCACCTGCCAGTCTCTCACCAAAATGATTAAGCTATTTCCGAATTTCAATGAGGAGGTAGCCATGAGAAAAACGCGTAGCCTTGAGCAGTGGCGCAACATTATCGAAGAACAACAAGCCAGCGATTTAACTATTACTGAGTTTTGCCAGCAACATGCCTTATCAAAAACAAGCTTTTATGCTGCACGAAGTAAGCTTACTGCTGCATCGTTAGCTATACGGTAAGCGCTCAATTCTGCGCGTATATCGACAGTTATGCTAATTGATCGCTGTTGCTGATATTCCATGGCAGCAGCGCGTCGATTTGCTCTACCGTTTCTGCATAAGGTAACTTGGTTAGCAAGTCATGAAGATACTGATAGGGCTCAAGGTTATTAAGCTTGGCACTTTCTACAATGCCGTAACACACAGCGCTGGCATGAGCACCTTGCGGGGTGTCGGCAAACAGCCAGGCTTTGCGCCCAACCACGAACGGGCGAATGGCATTTTCGGCTAAGGTATTACTGATACGCAGTTCGCCACAGGTGCTGTAAACCGTCAGCTTTTTCCATTGGTTCAACATGTAGTGAATGGCGATGCCCGTTAAGCTATCTTTGGGCACTTTGTTCACATTGGTATCGAGGAATGCTTTGATGTCATTTAATATCGGCACGCTATTTTGTTGCCGATACGCTTTGATGTGCTCAGTCGTGAAATTTGTTTGTTTCTCGCTTAGGTCTTTAATCTGGCGCTCAATATTGTAGAGCTTTTTAATCAAGGCGAGTGCCACGGCAGCCTTGCCGACTTTGTTGGTTTTTTTCTTTGGCGTAGCGTCGAAGGCATCTTTAAATTTACGCCGTGCATGGTCCATGCAGCCCACACTAATAAGACTATATTTTTTACACGCAGGACTGTACCCATCATAACCATCAGTTTGCAGGTAGCCTTTAAAGCCCTCGAGTAATGTCAGCGGCACTTGCCCGCTACGCGACGGGTCGTAGTCATACAGTATGCTTTGTTGCCCCGGCAAACCGCCAAGGGAAACCCACATGTATTTCTTGGAGGTCGCGGCTTTGCCGGGCTCCTTTAATACTTGTAACGGCGTTTCATCCATCGCAATGACGTTGCCTTCATGTTGTTTGTCGCGCATCAGGTTAATGATGGGCTGCAGCACTTTGGCCGATTTCATCACGTAATTGGCCAAGGTGGCGCGGGAAATGTTGCC
>NZ_AUTP01000296.1:0-1772 GCF_000498075.1 Pseudoalteromonas sp. TAB23 | reverse complement strand
TCGTACAGATTGAGTTCTAACAGCCAACCTACTTAGGTAGCGAGGCAAACAAATTAGAGTCTCAATTGAAAACTGAGTGACCATATGTTATTAAAAGATTCAGCCTTGAGCTGTTTTGATTTTACTTTTTTTAAAAGTGAAAATAATAACGCACAGTCAATTCGTTTTTGGCAACAAAAACAAAAAATTCAGAATTCATTGAGCTGTCGAAAGACATAAAACTTTTTAATTGAAGAGTTTGATCATGGCTCAGATTGAACGCTGGCGGCAGGCCTAACACATGCAAGTCGAGCGGTAACAGAAAGTAGCTTGCTACTTTGCTGACGAGCGGCGGACGGGTGAGTAATGCTTGGGAACATGCCTTGAGGTGGGGGACAACAGTTGGAAACGACTGCTAATACCGCATAATGTCTACGGACCAAAGGGGGCTTCGGCTCTCGCCTTTAGATTGGCCCAAGTGGGATTAGCTAGTTGGTGAGGTAATGGCTCACCAAGGCGACGATCCCTAGCTGGTTTGAGAGGATGATCAGCCACACTGGGACTGAGACACGGCCCAGACTCCTACGGGAGGCAGCAGTGGGGAATATTGCACAATGGGCGCAAGCCTGATGCAGCCATGCCGCGTGTGTGAAGAAGGCCTTCGGGTTGTAAAGCACTTTCAGTCANTTACTGACAGAAGAAGCACCGGCTAACTCCGTGCCAGCAGCCGCGGTAATACGGAGGGTGCGAGCGTTAATCGGAATTACTGGGCGTAAAGCGTACGCAGGCGGTTTGTTAAGCGAGATGTGAAAGCCCCGGGCTCAACCTGGGAACTGCATTTCGAACTGGCAAACTAGAGTGTGATAGAGGGTGGTAGAATTTCAGGTGTAGCGGTGAAATGCGTAGAGATCTGAAGGAATACCGATGGCGAAGGCAGCCACCTGGGTCAACACTGACGCTCATGTACGAAAGCGTGGGGAGCAAACGGGATTAGATACCCCGGTAGTCCACGCCGTAAACGATGTCTACTAGAAGCTCGGAGCCTCGGTTCTGTTTTTCAAAGCTAACGCATTAAGTAGACCGCCTGGGGAGTACGGCCGCAAGGTTAAAACTCAAATGAATTGACGGGGGCCCGCACAAGCGGTGGAGCATGTGGTTTAATTCGATGCAACGCGAAGAACCTTACCTACACTTGACATACAGAGAACTTACCAGAGATGGTTTGGTGCCTTCGGGAACTCTGATACAGGTGCTGCATGGCTGTCGTCAGCTCGTGTTGTGAGATGTTGGGTTAAGTCCCGCAACGAGCGCAACCCCTATCCTTAGTTGCTAGCAGGTAATGCTGAGAACTCTAAGGAGACTGCCGGTGATAAACCGGAGGAAGGTGGGGACGACGTCAAGTCATCATGGCCCTTACGTGTAGGGCTACACACGTGCTACAATGGCGCATACAGAGTGCTGCGAACTCGCGAGAGTAAGCGAATCACTTAAAGTGCGTCGTAGTCCGGATTGGAGTCTGCAACTCGACTCCATGAAGTCGGAATCGCTAGTAATCGCGTATCAGAATGACGCGGTGAATACGTTCCCGGGCCTTGTACACACCGCCCGTCACACCATGGGAGTGGGTTGCTCCAGAAGTAGATAGTCTAACCCTCGGGAGGACGTTTACCACGGAGTGATTCATGACTGGGGTGAAGTCGTAACAAGGTAGCCCTAGGGGAACCTGGGGCTGGATCACCTCCTTATACGATTTAGAACTTATTTGTTCGTAGTGTCCACACAGATGATTGTTA
>NZ_AUTP01000295.1:0-1975 GCF_000498075.1 Pseudoalteromonas sp. TAB23 | reverse complement strand
ACATTGACCCCCGCTCGAATCTCCCTATAATGCGACCCCACTGAGACAGGAAACGCCAACGCATAGCGAGGCACGAACTACTCAGAGAGTTAAATAAAACTTCGGTTTTAAATCTTCTAAAAAGAAAGTTTAAAACTAAGTGTTGACTCGAAAAATAAAGGGTGTATTATTCGCATCCCTTGAGACGCTAAAGCGAATCAAAACGTTCTTTAACAATATAAAGCAATCATCTGTGTGGGCACTCGTACAGATTGAGTTCTAACAGCCAACCTACTTAGGTAGCGAGGCAAAAAAATTAGAGTCTCAATTGAAAACTGAGTGACCAACAGAATAGTTATTTCGGTAATTATTCGGCACAGTCAATTCAATATCGAAAGATATTAAAATAAATTCAGAATTCATTGAGCTGTCGAAAGACATAAAACTTTTTAATTGAAGAGTTTGATCATGGCTCAGATTGAACGCTGGCGGCAGGCCTAACACATGCAAGTCGAGCGGTAACAGAAAGTAGCTTGCTACTTTGCTGACGAGCGGCGGACGGGTGAGTAATGCTTGGGAACATGCCTTGAGGTGGGGGACAACAGTTGGAAACGACTGCTAATACCGCATAATGTCTACGGACCAAAGGGGGCTTCGGCTCTCGCCTTTAGATTGGCCCAAGTGGGATTAGCTAGTTGGTGAGGTAATGGCTCACCAAGGCGACGATCCCTAGCTGGTTTGAGAGGATGATCAGCCACACTGGGACTGAGACACGGCCCAGACTCCTACGGGAGGCAGCAGTGGGGAATATTGCACAATGGGCGCAAGCCTGATGCAGCCATGCCGCGTGTGTGAAGAAGGCCTTCGGGTTGTAAAGCACTTTCAGTCANTTACTGACAGAAGAAGCACCGGCTAACTCCGTGCCAGCAGCCGCGGTAATACGGAGGGTGCGAGCGTTAATCGGAATTACTGGGCGTAAAGCGTACGCAGGCGGTTTGTTAAGCGAGATGTGAAAGCCCCGGGCTCAACCTGGGAACTGCATTTCGAACTGGCAAACTAGAGTGTGATAGAGGGTGGTAGAATTTCAGGTGTAGCGGTGAAATGCGTAGAGATCTGAAGGAATACCGATGGCGAAGGCAGCCACCTGGGTCAACACTGACGCTCATGTACGAAAGCGTGGGGAGCAAACGGGATTAGATACCCCGGTAGTCCACGCCGTAAACGATGTCTACTAGAAGCTCGGAGCCTCGGTTCTGTTTTTCAAAGCTAACGCATTAAGTAGACCGCCTGGGGAGTACGGCCGCAAGGTTAAAACTCAAATGAATTGACGGGGGCCCGCACAAGCGGTGGAGCATGTGGTTTAATTCGATGCAACGCGAAGAACCTTACCTACACTTGACATACAGAGAACTTACCAGAGATGGTTTGGTGCCTTCGGGAACTCTGATACAGGTGCTGCATGGCTGTCGTCAGCTCGTGTTGTGAGATGTTGGGTTAAGTCCCGCAACGAGCGCAACCCCTATCCTTAGTTGCTAGCAGGTAATGCTGAGAACTCTAAGGAGACTGCCGGTGATAAACCGGAGGAAGGTGGGGACGACGTCAAGTCATCATGGCCCTTACGTGTAGGGCTACACACGTGCTACAATGGCGCATACAGAGTGCTGCGAACTCGCGAGAGTAAGCGAATCACTTAAAGTGCGTCGTAGTCCGGATTGGAGTCTGCAACTCGACTCCATGAAGTCGGAATCGCTAGTAATCGCGTATCAGAATGACGCGGTGAATACGTTCCCGGGCCTTGTACACACCGCCCGTCACACCATGGGAGTGGGTTGCTCCAGAAGTAGATAGTCTAACCCTCGGGAGGACGTTTACCACGGAGTGATTCATGACTGGGGTGAAGTCGTAACAAGGTAGCCCTAGGGGAACCTGGGGCTGGATCACCTCCTTATACGATTTAGAACTTATTTGTTCGTAGTGTCCACACAGATGATTGTTA
>NZ_AUTP01000294.1:0-15010 GCF_000498075.1 Pseudoalteromonas sp. TAB23 | reverse complement strand
CGGCCGTTATTAGCATACCCACTGGCGCTTTAGTAACTAACGACAAACCAACATGCGGCTGTTTACTCATTTATTTACACTCCCAAAAAATACCATTTTCATCAATATGCTTAGCACTTATAAAATAACCAACCACTTGAACTAACTCATCATTATAAAAAATAAGCGGCACACTGGCGCGAAGCCAAGGCGCTATTTTTGCATCTTTAAACCAATGCTTAACTGTATTACTACCAGGCTTTTTAAGTGGTTTAATACGTGCGCTATTGCAATCAAAGCGCACTATTACTTGCTCATTAGCGTGTGGAGGTCTTACTCCGCAACCGGTGCTTTTAATTAATAAGCGCCCGTCTGCCAGTTTTAGCTGTGAATGATTCAGCTCAATATCTGTTAATACTTCACTTGGTGTTACAAAATACAAATAACCTTGATGACGACGTATTTGCCCATCGAGCAAATCAATACGCATTTGTGCATCGTTTTTTGCGCGCATTGCTTGATTAATAATTTGCTCGAGCTGCTTTTGCGATGGCATCACTTGTGTAAATAGTGCAAGCCACGCACGTACTATATTTGCAATGCGCGCTGCGCTGTATTCGCTTATCTGGCCAATGCAAAGTGCTTGATGCTCGTTAATACACTTATTTAAATCAAGCTGAGTATATTCATCAAGTAATGTTTGTTGCTGCTGTAGTAGCTCAATACTTCGTGCAGTGCATTGTTCAAACCCATTAAAGCGCTCAGCTAACACAGGTACTATTTTTGAGCGTAAAAAGTTACGATCAAAACTTTCATCTGTATTAGAGTCATCGGTTATGTGGCTAACACTAAACTGCGTTGCAAACGCTTCTATATCGCTGCGAGCTACATTTAACAATGGTCTAAAACATATACGCCCACTTTGCAGCAAGCGCTCTTTATACATAGAACCTAGCCCTTTTAAACCTGAGCCACGCTTTAAGCGCAATAAAAACGTTTCTACTTGGTCGTTTAAGTGTTGGCCCAGTAAAATAATGCTGCCTTGTGGGCTTAGTTCATCAAGTGCTTTATAACGGACGTCGCGTGCTTGGGCTTCAAGACTTGTGCGCGACTGCTGCTCAATTACAACTTTCGCAGCTTCAAAAGGCACATTAAGCTCAATGCATACGTTTTTGCAAAAGTGTTGCCAGTCATCAGCATACTGGCTCAAACCATGGTGAACATAAATAGCCGATACATTAATTGCAGGGTTATCTACTTTTAAAGTGCGCATTAAATGCAACAACACCACAGAATCAACGCCACCAGAAAGCGCCACTGTAAAAGCGGTGTTACCTTGCTCAATATAGCTATTTAATGATTTTTTTAATTGCTGATAAATTGCTGATGTATGCATATGGGCGCACTTTTATATAAAAACTCTGAACATTTTAAAGCAAAAAAGCCGCATAAGCGGCTTTTTTTTAACATTTAATGTGTTTAGCAATAACCAAACGACATTAAACGTTTATAACGTTGATCAAGCATTTCTTCAAGCGTTAGCGCTTGTAGGTCTGCTAAGTCACGTTTAAGGCGAACTTTTAAGTTACGTGCCATAGCATCGTAATTGCGGTGCGCGCCACCTAGAGGTTCATCAATTAAGTTACTGATTAAATCTAGTTCTTTAACTCGCTCTGCGGTTACACCCATTGCTTCTGCTGCAAGTGGTGCTTTGTCGGCGCTTTTCCAAAGAATAGACGCACAACCTTCAGGCGAAATTACAGAGTAAGTGCTGTATTGCAACATGTTAACTCTGTCGCCAACACCAATCGCTAATGCACCACCTGAACCGCCTTCACCAATAACCGTACATATTGTCGGCACTTTAAGTGTCGCCATTACTTTTAAGTTACGCGCGATTGCTTCAGATTGACCACGTTCTTCAGCGCCAACACCTGGGTATGCACCCGGCGTGTCGATAAAGGTCATGATTGGCATTTTAAAACGCTCAGCCATTTCCATTAAGCGTAATGCTTTACGGTAACCTTCTGGCTTTGGCATACCAAAGTTGCGTTTAATTTTTTCAGCAGTGTCACGGCCTTTTTGTTGGCCAATAACCATTACTGGTTCGCCATCTAAACGCGCAACGCCTCCTAAAATAGCCGGATCGTTAGCAAAAGTACGATCGCCAGCAAACTCGTCAAATTCCGTGAAAATGCGCTCGATATAATCTCGAGTGTAAGGACGCAACGGATGACGTGCTAACTGTGATACTTGCCAAGCGCCTAAATTAGAAAAAATCTCCTGTTTTTGTTTGGCACTTTTTTCTTTTAATTTGCTGACTTCCTCTTCTAACTCAAGGTCTAATTCGCCAGCGCGGCTTATATTTTGTAATTCTTCAATTTTTGCTTCTAATTCTGCAATTGGAAGCTCAAAATCAAGATAATTGAGGCTCATGCTCTAAACTACCTAATCAGTTAAATTCTAGTTCTACATCTTGCGCAGCCATTAGTGATAACTTATGAATTAAGTCGTCACTTGGCGTAACACACCATTCGATCCCAAGAGTTAATTGCGCCAACGCATCTGGACGTTGGTAATAAACCTTGATCGGACACGTTCCCATTTTATAGGGTTCGAGTACTTTTTGTAATTTATCGAAGAAACCTGCCTCGACTTGCACCATGTTCAGCGTCATTTTAATCGCTTTAATACGCTTTTCACGCGCTTGAGCAATGGTGTTTATTTCTCTGGCGGTCATTGTAATACCACCGGAGAAGTTATCAAAGCTGACCTGTCCAGATATTACCAAGATATTGTTAACTTGGAGCATATCTTGGTACTTTTCAAACTCGTCTGAATACAAGCGTACATCAATCCGTGCACTCTTGTCATCTAAAGTTACTAAGGCCCAACGATTTCCTTTTTTGTTAATTAATACCCTAGAAGCAATCACCAAACCTGCGGCTGTTGCAAATACATCACGGTTCGTTGGCTGTAAATCAACTATTTTCCCGCTGGTATAATGCCTAAGCTCACGGCGGTACTGATTTATCGGATGCCCAGTTAAATAAAGGCCTAGGGTTTCTTTTTCACCATCTAACCATTCGTTATCAGTTAGGCCTGTGGCTTTAATAAAGGCTTGTTCAACCTCATCAGGCTCAGTGGCTAATAAACCAAACAAATCACTTTGCCCTAATAGCTCAGCTTTGTTGTGTTGGTCGGCTGCCCGCATTGCACTTTTTAAACTCGCTAGTAATGTAGCACGGCCAGCTTGGGTTTTTTCTGGCCCTAAATTATCGAGTGCACCTGAATAAATTAATTTTTCGGTCACGCGTTTATTTAAGCGTTTTAAATCAACTCGGGCACAAAAATCAAATAAATCTTTAAATGGGCCCCCTTTTGCACGCGCTTCTAATATTGCATCAACCGGTGCTTCACCTACGCCTTTTATCGCGCCAATGCCGTAAACAATCTCGCCTTGCAAGTTTACTGTAAACTTAAACTCACCTGCATTCACATCTGGCGGCAATAAGGTGAGCTTCATGTTTTCACATTCATCCACCAAAATAACGATTTTGTCGGTGTTATCCATATCAGCCGACATTACCGCAGCCATAAACTCTGCAGGATGATGCGTTTTCATCCACAGCGTTTGATACGAAACAAGTGCATACGCCGCCGAGTGAGATTTATTAAAACCGTAACCTGCGAACTTTTCTACCAAGTCGAAGATTTTTATTGCGAGTTCGCCGTCAATGCCGTTATTTCTTGCGCCGTCTTCAAACGTTGAACGCTGCTTTGCCATTTCTTCGGGTTTTTTCTTACCCATTGCACGACGCAGCATGTCGGCGCCACCTAGCGTGTAACCTGCTAGTACTTGCGCAATTTGCATTACTTGTTCTTGATACAAGATAATGCCGTACGTTGGATCAAGTATTGGTTTTAAGCTTTCATGCTGATACTGCGCATCTGGGTATGAGATTTCTTCGCGGCCCAGTTTTCGGTCGATAAAGTTATCTACCATGCCTGATTGCAGCGGACCTGGTCGAAACAAGGCCACGAGTGCAATCATATCTTCAAAGCAGTCGGGCTTAAGTCGGCGTACTAAGTCTTTCATACCGCGCGACTCTAGCTGGAATACAGCAGTCGTTTCAGCGCGAAGTAATAATTCAATACTTTTTTTATCATCCAGTGGGATGGTATTTATATCAACGAGATCTTTACCTTGGCGCTCCATGCGCACATTGGTCATATCGACCGCCCACTGCAATATAGTCAGTGTACGTAAACCCAAGAAATCGAACTTAACTAAGCCTGCAGTTTCTACGTCGTTTTTATCAAATTGCGTGACCGGAAACTTACCTTCGTCATCGCAATAAAGCGCGGCAAAGTCGGTAATAGTGGTTGGTGATATTACTACGCCACCCGCATGTTTACCGGCGTTACGTGTACACCCTTCTAGGATGCGACACATGTCGATTAAGTCTTTTACTTCGTTATCGCCATCGTAGGCTTCTTGCAAGCGCGGCTCTATATCAAACGCTTTAGCAAGTGTCATCCCAGGATCGCCGGGGATCATTTTAGAAATACGATCAACAAACCCGTAAGGGTGCCCAAGCACTCGCCCTACATCGCGTATTACCGCTTTTGCAGCCATGGTGCCAAAGGTAATAATTTGCGATACCGCATTACGCCCATACAAAGCCGACACGTGATCAATTACTTCGTCTCGTCTATCCATACAAAAATCGACGTCGAAATCGGGCATTGATACACGTTCTGGATTCAAAAACCGCTCAAAAAGCAAGTCGAATTCAAGTGGGTCCAAATCGGTAATTTTAAGTGCGTACGCAACTAACGAACCCGCACCTGAACCACGACCAGGTCCAACAGGAATATTGTTATCTTTACTCCACTGAATAAACTCCATTACGATTAAGAAGTAACCTGGGAATCCCATTTGGTTAATTACGCCAAGCTCTATATCAAGTCGCTCATCGTATTCAACACGTTTTACTTTTCGCTCTTCTTCGTCGGGGAATAAAAACTGCAGTCGCTCTTCAAGACCATCTTCTGACACTTTAACTAAAAACTCATCAATCTTGAGTGAGCCAGTTGGGTAATCAGGTAAAAAGTAAGTCCCTAGCTGAACCGTTACATTACAACGTTTAGCTATTTCTACTGTGTTTTGTAGGGCTTCTGGAATGTCGCTAAACAGCTCAGCCATTTGCTCTGATGTTTTTAGGTATTGTTCTTCAGAGAATCGCTTAGGCCTGCGTTTATCGTCAAGCGTGTAGCCGTCAAAAATAGCAACGCGAATTTCGTGCGCTTCAAAGTTTTCAGGCTTTAAAAACACTACTTCGTTGGTCGCTACAACAGGTAACTGCTCTTTGGTAGCAAGCTCTACCGCCATGTGTAAGTAGTCTTCTTCAAGCGGTCGGTTAGTGCGCACAAGCTCAAGGTAGTAGTTATCGCTGAAATGCTGCTTATAAAAGCTAACTACCGATTCAATAACACTTGGATTATTTTTTAGTAACGCTTTACCTAAGTCACCATCTTTAGCGCCCGAGAGAATAATTAAGCCCGTTTTATGCTCCACCAGCCACTCTCGGTCAATCACTGGGCGATGAAACACATGCCCACGTTGATACGCTTTAGATATTAATAAGGTAATATTTTTATAGCCGTCGTTGTCTTTGGCTAATATGGTTAAGCGGCTTGGCTCGTCAGGAAATTCTGGGCTACGAACCCAAAAGTCAGCACCCACAATAGGCTTAATACCGGCGTTATGTGTTGCGCCGTAAAAACGCACTAAGCCACAAAGGTTCATTTGATCGGTAATCGCAATAGCGGGCATTTGCAGCTCTTGCGCTTTAGCAACTATTGGCTTTGTTTTAGCAAGGCCGTCAACCATCGAAAAGTCAGAGTGAACTCTTAAATGAACAAAATCAGGAGCAGCCATGCTTAACCCTCACCATTGGCNGCTTGCGCCAATACACGCTGCACAGGTTTAAAGCTTTTACGATGCTCATCAATCGCGCCGTACTGCTCAAGCGCTGCAAAATGTGCTTTTGTTGGATACCCTTTGTGCCCTGCAAAGCCATATTCAGGGTGGCGTTTATCAAGCTCAATCATTTCGTCATCGCGTGCTACTTTAGCTAAAATAGACGCCGCTGAAATTTCGGCCACTAAGCTATCGCCTTTAACAATAGCTTGCGCTGGCATAGTGAGTTTTGGCAAACGATTACCATCTATAAATACAAATTCAGGTTGCGTACTTAATGCCTCTACTGCACGGGTCATGGCAAGCATAGTCGCGTGCAGAATATTTAACTCATCAATTTCTGTTGGATTGCAGCGCCCATAGGCATAACACAATGCTTTTTCTTTTATTTCAATCGCAAGCGCTTGGCGTTTTTTATCTGTTAATTTTTTAGAATCCGCTAAGCCAGCAATTGGTTTAGTGGGATCTAAAATGACGGCGGCAGTAACTACATCACCAACAAGCGGGCCGCGCCCTACTTCATCTACACCGGCAATTAAGGATACATTAGGTCTATCAATTTGCATTTATTAACTCCGCCACAGCATTCGCTGCTTGTTCGCTGGCATTTAATCTAATTTTTTCGTGAATAGCTAAAAAGCGTGCTTTTAGCTCTTTGTTATCAGTGTTGAGCATAGGAGTAAGCGCATTTGTTAAATTAGCCACATTACACTCACTTTGTAAAAACTCAGGCACTAGCTCTTCGTCTGCTAATAAGTTAGGCAACGAAAAATACTTAATATTAAACGTAAATAAAGTTTTAAATATCCAATAGCTCAAAGGCTTTATTTTATAGCCCACTACCATTGGCTTTTTATAAAGCATACCTTCAAGTGTTGCAGTGCCCGACGCTAATAAAATAGCATCAGCAGCTTGCATCGCTAATTTTGATTGTCCATCAAGCAGGTTAACATTAAGGTTTGGCGCGGTAGCGTTTAATATATCAGTAAACTGCGCTTTGCGTTTTTCGTTAACCAATGGCACCACAACTTTAAGATTAGGGTTTTTAGCTTGCAGCTCTGCGGCTGTTTTAATGTAAGTTTCGCTTAGTAAACCAACTTCTGAGCCTCGGCTACCAGGAAGTAACGCCAGTACTTTGTCATCAAGGCTTAAGCCGAGTTCTGCACGTGCTTTAGTATCGTCGTGCTCAAGTGCTATATCGTCTGCCAAGGTATGACCTACAAATGTACATGGCACTTGGTGTTTATCGTAAAATTCTTTTTCAAATGGCAGTAACGCAAGCACTAAATTAGTCGCTGCACTTATTGTATGAATTCGCTTTTCGCGCCACGCCCAAACAGATGGACTTACATACTGTACTGTTTTAATGCCCGCATCTTTAAGTGGCTTTTCAACGCGTAAGTTAAAATCGGGTGCATCTATACCAATAAATACATCAGGTGGGTTATCTACAAAATGCTGCACGAGTTGTTTACGTATTTTAAGCAAACGCGGCAAACGCCCTAGCACCTCAACAAGCCCCATTACCGAAAGCTCATCCATGTCGTAAAGTGTTTTACAGCCCTGCGCTTGCATTTTAGGTCCTGCTATTCCTTCAAAAATAGCGTCCGGAAAATGTTTTTTAAGAGCTTTAATTAAACCTTCACCTAAAATATCGCCCGACAGTTCACCTGCCACAATACCAATTCGTAGTTGTTTTTTATCTTTATTCATTTGATTTTATTTCACAAGTAAACCAGGCGTTCATGCTTGTTAGTTTACCGTGTTTTACTGTTTGGTTAAACGCTTTAAATAACTGGTTTTTTATCACGTAAGCTAAGGCTTTATGTTGTTTGTTTTTAATACTGATGTAGCATAGGAAATATATATTAAGTTTTACTAATATGTATGTTGACAAAAATTGCACAAAAGTAAATACTATTACAAACTTTCAGTAATTACTGAAAGTTCATTAAACCTTAACTTTGCCAATTAAATGTTGCCCTGTTAATCCGTCACTCTCAAGGAGCCAATAATGATAGATGAAACCTTTGTGGATCTATCGCGATTACAGTTTGCTGTTACCGCTCTCTTTCATTTCTTATTCGTACCGTTAACGATAGGTATGACCTGGATTTTAGTTATTATGGAATCGGTTTATGTTATGACCGGTCGCGAAATTTATCGTGATATGACTAAGTTTTGGGGAAAATTGTTTGGTATTAACTTTGCAATTGGTGTGGCGACAGGCCTTACCATGGAATTTGAGTTTGGTACTAACTGGTCTTATTATTCCCATTACGTAGGTGATGTTTTTGGGGCTCCCCTGGCAATTGAAGGTTTAATGGCATTCTTTTTAGAATCGACCTTTGTAGGTATGTTCTTTTTAGGTTGGGACAGACTCTCTAAACGCCAACATTTAGGTGCAACCTTTTTAATGGCCATTGGTACTAACATGTCGGCGCTGTGGATTTTGATTGCCAACGGTTGGATGCAAAACCCAGTAGGTGCTGAATTTAACTATCAAACCATGCGCATGGAAATGACCAGCTTTGCAGAGCTTGTGTTTAACCCTGTAGCACAAGTTAAGTTTATTCATACCGTATCGGCAGGTTATGTAGCTGCATCTATGTTTGTACTGGGCATAAGCAGTTGGTACATATTAAAAGGCCGTGATTTAGCGTTTGCTAAACGTTCTTTTTCGGTCGCATCGGGCTTTGGTTTAGCATCAATCCTATGTGTAATTTTACTCGGTGACGAATCAGGTTACGAAGTAGGCGAAGTTCAAAAAGTAAAACTTGCCACGATTGAAGCTGAATGGCACACAGAAGAGGCTCCAGCTGCGTTTACCGCATTTGGTTTTCCTGATTCGGAAGAGCAAGTAACACATGCTGCGGTTAAAATACCTTACGCACTTGGGTTAATTGCTACGCGTTCACTTGATGAGCAAGTAACGGGTATTAACGACCTAGAAAAACAACACGAAGTACGTATTCGCAACGGTATGATTGCTTATGAATACCTTACAAAACTCAGAAACGGTGAAGATACGCCAGAAAATATTGCTAAGTTTAATACCCTAAAAGATGATTTAGGTTATGGCTTGCTACTTAAGCGCTACACACCTGATGTTGTAGATGCTACCGAAGAGCACATTCAAAAAGCCGTTAAAGACTCTTTCCCTAAAGTAGGCCCTATGTTTTGGTCATTTAGGATTATGGTTGCCTGTGGTGTAGCCATGTTGGGTGTATTTATATTGGCATTTTACTACAACGCACATCGCGTTATTGAGCAAAAACGCTGGTTGTTATGGGCTGCCGTATTGAGCATTCCACTACCTTGGATAGCTATTGAATTTGGCTGGATAGTTGCTGAGTATGGCCGTCAACCTTGGGCTATATCTGAAATACTGCCGACCTTTTTAGCCACGTCGTCACTAACAGTAAACGATATTTTAATTAGCTTAACTGGATTTATTGTTTTCTATACTGGTTTAGCCATTGTTGAAGGTTGGTTGATGATCCGTTTTGTTAAGCAAGGGCCAAGCTCGCTGCATACTGGTAAATATCATTTTGAATTGCCAAATAAAACTGATCAAACTGAAGGAGAGCAATCATGATTTTTGATTATGAAACATTAAAAATGCTTTGGTGGTTGATCATTGGTGTGCTGCTTATTGGCTTTGCTATTACCGATGGCATGGATATGGGCGTTGCTATGTTGCTTCGCCTAGTTGGTAAAACAGATTCAGAGCGCCGTACGGTAATTAATACCATTGGTCCACACTGGGATGGTAACCAAGTATGGTTTATTACCGCAGGTGGCGCGTTATTTGCAGCGTGGCCTATGGTTTATGCAGCTGCATTTTCGGGCTTTTACTTTGCCATGATGCTAGTACTATTTGCTCTATTTTTTAGACCACTAGGGTTTGATTACCGCAGTAAAGTAGACTCAAAACGCTGGCGTAATAACTGGGATTGGGGTCTGCTTGCAGGCAGCGCAATTCCAGCATTAGTTTTTGGTGTTGCTTTTGGTAACTTATTTTTAGGCGTACCGTTTAATATTGATAATCTAATGCGTGTTAGCTACCAAGGTTCATTTTTTGGTTTACTTAACACGTTTGGGTTACTTGCTGGTTTAGTCAGTATTACTATGTTAGTTGCTCATGCGGGGATGTGGTTACAGCTTCGTACAGCTGATGCAGTAGCAGAACGCTCAGGGCAATATGGTCGTTATTCACTGATTGTGTTTATTATACTGTTTGCAGGCGCTGGTTTTTGGGTTGCTAATTTAACGGGTTACCAAATTGTATCTATGCCTGATACACAAAGCCATGCAGATCCATTAGCTAAAGTAGTAACAACAGCCCAAGGCGCGTGGCTTAGCAATTACAGTGAACGCCCATGGACTATGACCTTTCCTATTTTAGCGTTTGTAATGGCACTAAGTGCGCTATTGTTTTCTAAATTGAATAAACCAGCACTTGGACTTATTTCAACAAGCTTAATGTTAATTGGCGTGATTATGACGGCCGGTGTTTCACTGTTCCCATTTATTATGCCATCAAGCAACAATCCAAATATTAGCTTAACAATTTGGGATGCGGTATCGAGCCATAAAACGCTCAATGTAATGTTTGTTGCAGTGTGTATTTTTGTCCCACTTATTTTAACTTACACCACCTGGTGTTATGTAAAAATGTGGCGCAGAGTAACGGTTGAAGAAATTGAAAACAACACTCACGGTAGCTATTAAGGAGACTAAACTATGTGGTATTTCGCTTGGATTTTAGGTGTACTTTTGGCCTGTACCTTAGGTGTAATAAATGTAATGTGGTACGAATTTCATCAAAATAAAAACAGCATTGCTAATGATGAACAAGCCATGCACGATTTATTAAACGATGCTAACAACACAAAAGATGACGACTAACCCCCGACCAGATCGCGCGCAGCAGCAATCACTGCGCGCTTTTTTAAAGCGTCAAAGTAAACCCGCTGCAGTGTGGTTAAAGTTAAGCATTGCACTGGGTACTTTTAACGCATTACTGATGATTGCAGGTGCTTATTTACTTGCGCAAACTATTCACAACGTTATGTTTGAAGGTAATAATTTAGCCCAAGTTACTCATTTATTATGGCCCTTAGCAGGCATTATTTTATTGCGCGCGGTGTTTTTAGCATTAAGCGAACGCTTGAGTGCATATGCTGCACTTAAAATAAAATCGGCTATGCGCCAAACACTTCTAAATAAGCTCAGCTTACTTGGCCCAAGCTATATAGAACAACACGGCCAAGGCGCTACATTAAATACCCTACATAATGGCGTAGAAGCACTCCACGACTATTATGCTAAATACCTACCTGGTGCTGCTTACAGCGCGCTTATTCCGCTGGCAATATTGGTTGTTATTTTTCCGACAGATTATAAAGCTGGGCTGATATTTTTATTAACCGCCCCGCTCATTCCTTTTTTCATGATTTTAGTAGGCTCAAAAGCCGAAGCTTTAAACCAAAAACGCTGGAAGCAACTTGCTGTACTGGGCAATTACTTTTTTGACCGCGTACAAGGTTTAACTCAACTCAAGCTATTTAATGCAACACGTACCGAGCTTAAACAAATAGCTAAAATTTCAGATGATTTTAGACACGCTACACTCGATGTTTTAAAAATCGCTTTTTTATCATCATTTGCACTTGAGTTTTTAGCCACCATTAGCGTGGCATTAGTCGCAGTAATTATTGGTTTTAGACTGTTTTTTGGCACTCTTGATTTTGCTACTGGCTTTGTGGTGCTACTTTTAGCGCCTGAATTTTATTTACCACTGCGCCAGCTAGGTAGCCNCTGCCGATATGGTTGCGATTTTAAATGCACCACTGCCAAGTGACGAAAATGCGTCAGTGACTACAAGCACGCCTGAAAACAATTTAACTTTAAATACAATTAACTCCATAAGTATTACCGACCTTAATTTTATATACCCAGATAGTAACGAAGGGATTAAAAATATAAATTTAACACTGCCAAATAAAGGCTTAATTGCCGTTGTGGGCAGTAGTGGCTCAGGTAAAAGTACGTTGTTTGATTGCTTATTAGGGTTTCACCCTGAGGTGATAAACCACCTATCTATTAATGGGCAGAGTTTAAGTACAACCGATATTACTTACCTGCAAAATAACATTGCATGGATACCACAAAAAGCGACGCTGTTTTACGACACTATTGCTGCCAACATTAAATTGGCCAAACCAACTGCCACACAGCAAGAGCTTGAACATGCAGCAAAGCAAGCTGGTGTGCTTGAATTTATAAATACCCTACCCGATGGTTTTAACACACTGATAGGTGAGCAAGGGGAAGGACTTTCTGGCGGGCAAAAGCAACGCATCGCACTCGCACGTGCATTCATAAAACAAGCACCAGTTTTAGTGCTTGATGAGCCTACAGCGCACCTTGATAGCCAAACAGAGCTGCTTATTCAAGATGCTATTAATGAATATGCTAAAAATAACTTAGTGTTAGTCATTGCTCATCGATTAAATACCGTTAAACATGCCAGCAATATCATTGTTATGCACGATGGAAAAATAGCTGAGCAAGGTCACTTTGAAACACTTGCAGCGCAAAATGGTGCATTTGCTGATTTATTAAAAACGGCTAAACAAGGGGTGGCGCATGCATAATTTTATTCGCTTATTAAAGCTTTGTGCTCCTCATTATAAAGCGATGCTATTGGGTACATTTTTAGCAACGATTACGGTATTAGCTAATGTGGGCTTGTTGGCTATTTCTGGCTGGTTTTTAGCGTCAATGGCGGCTGCAGGTCTTGCGGGCGTGCAAATGAACTACTTTACTCCAGCAGGAACGATTCGGTTTTTAGCAATTGTACGAACTGCATCGCGCTATGGCGAACGCCTAGTTACTCATAACGCCACGTTTTTATTACTAAGTGAAATACGTACCAATGTATTTGCAACGTTAAGTAAGCTTAACAATGTTGATTTAGCAATGAGCCGCAGCGCTGATCTAGTTAACCGATTACAAAACGATGTAGACGCACTCGACAAGTTTTATTTAAACGTTTTACTTCCTATGCTGGTCGCTCTTTTAAGTGTGCCAATCATCATGCTGTTTATGTCGGCCTATAATGGCAACGTCGCCCTTATTTGCTTTACTGGCATTATACTTATTGGTGTGGTTATACCTGCCCTACTCAGCGCAAAGCTCACTAAAAACAGCCATAAAGAAACACAACTTAGTGCACAACTTCGCTCTGAGCTTTCAGATACACTCACAGGACTTAGAGAGCTTAGTATTTATCAAGCCCGTTCGCAGCAACTTAATAAGTGCGACGAATTAAGCGAGCAGTACAATCAGCAATTATTTATTCGCCACAAAGCACTGGCAAACTCAGATGGGTTAAGCTTGTTGGTTGTTCAATTAGCGATGCTTGCTAGCATAGTAACCATAGTAACCATAGTTCCACTGGTTTACGCAAGCAGTATGGTAAATGTAGAACTTGCTATGTTAAGTTTATTTGTACTGGCAAGCTTTGAAAGTGTATTGCTACTACCCAATGCGTTTATAGAGCTTCCTAGTGTATTAAAAGCAGCAGAGCGGTTGTTTACACTTGAAGATAAAGCAGCTAGCTCACAAGCTAAAGATACACATGTAGACGTTGATGAAAACTTTAGCGCGCAAAACCACACGTTAGCACTTAACAATATTAGCTACCAATATGGTGAGCAAACAGCACTAACTGATATCAGTTTTGAGCTAATGCCCCAGCAAAAAGTAGCGATTGTAGGTAGAAGCGGCAGCGGTAAAACAACGCTTGTAAATTTACTTACTGGTTTATGGCCTTTACAACAAGGCAGCATAACGCTAAGTAATCAAAATAGCGTTGTTGACTTACATTCATTAAATAATGATATACGCGCAAGTGTGATAAATATATTAGCCCAGCAACACCATATTTTTGATGGCACACTGAGTGAAAATTTACGTTATGCCGCGCCAAATGCAACTAAAGAGCAAATGATTGAAGCGCTCTCATTAGCGCAATTAAGCCCGTGGTTTAATGAGCTAAAAGAAGGTTTAAAAACACGATTAGGCACTGGCGGGCGTAATGTGTCGCAAGGTCAGTCTAGACGTATAGCTATTGCACAAGCATTACTTAAAAGTCCGGCTATTTTGGTTCTTGATGAACCAACAGAAGGTCTTGATAATCAGTCTAAGCAAGGGGTAATGCAAGCAATAATGCATGTTATGAATAACGCGAGCGTGCTCACAATTACGCACGATCCCGCTCTACTTGCTCAAATGGATAATGTTGTATGGTTGGAAGGCGGTAAAGTAGTCGCACAAGGCTCTCATAAAGAGCTCAGTGGGGCTTATCCCAACTATGTGGCGCTCACTACTCGGTTTTAGTTAAAGTCACCTGAACTTTGGATAATAAATCCTTTAACCAGGGTTCAGGTTAAGTAACAATTCCATTTTTAGTTTTTCAGTTGAACAGTACCGCTTAAACCAACCTGCATAAATTTTTGAGCAATTTAACAAATTAAATTGTCCCTGAGCAAAACCGTACGGGCAGCGCATGTTTGGCATTTATTCTACGTTATCGCCTATTTATGGAGAATAACCACACTACATAGGCCCTGCCTTGTCTAAACACCAAGCTTACTGCTGCAAGTTCAGCCTCGAAAGATAAACAGGCCCAAAATGAAGTATTTCTTAGTCGATTACAAAAAAAAGGCTGTGATTACAAATATACACACTTTTTTAAATGCATGATATTTATATGTTATTTTATTGTAAATTAATTATTACAAAAAAGATCGCTCCATCTAATCCTTTTTACTTATTGTTATTGTTATTATTTAAAGTGAATATGCCACCGGTGGCATTTGTAGTTCAAGAATAAAACTTGTTAATGATCACTGCAGTCTTAAATACAAAAGTTTTTACACTGAAAACCATTTTAATTGGAGTTAAAATGAAAAAAACTAATATTTTAAAATACTCTTTACACACAACTGCAATATTAGCCGCGATTTATGGCGG
>NZ_AUTP01000293.1:0-3984 GCF_000498075.1 Pseudoalteromonas sp. TAB23 | reverse complement strand
TGGCGGCAGTGCCCTAGCTGCAAATGCATCTGGATATGCTTCAACAAACGGTAATACAACAGGTGGTGCCGGTGGTGATGTTGTATATGCAACAACAGGAACCCAAATACACCAAGCTTTATGTAATCGTGCATCGAGTGATACACCAATTATCATTCAAGTTGAAGGCACAATTAATCATGGTAATACAAGCAAAGTATCTGGTGATAGCTGTAACACTGGTCCTGACTTAATTGAACTAAAAGAAATTAGTAACGTTTCTATTATTGGTGTTGGCAGTGGTGCTTTATTTGACCAACTCGGTATCCATATTCGTTCTTCGTCAAACATTATTATTCAAAATGTTCATGTCCGAAATGTAAAAAAATCAGGCTCACCAACCTCAAACGGAGGTGATGCAATTGGTATGGAATCTAATGTTCGAAATGTATGGGTTGACCATGTAACACTTGAAGCAAGTGGTGGTGAAAGCAGTGGCTATGATGCACTTTTTGATATGAAAAATAATACAAAATACGTAACTTTATCTTATAGTATTTTGCGTAATTCAGGTCGAGGTGGTTTGGTTGGCTCAAGCGACAGCGATGATGCTAATGGCCCAGTAACATTTCATCATAACTACTATCAAAATATAAATTCACGAACACCTTTACTCAGACACGCAACAGCCCATGCTTATAATAACTACTATAGTGGCATACAGTCATCTGGGATGAATCCACGCATAGGTGGTAAGATGCGTGCTGAAAATAACTACTTTCAAGACTCTAAAGACCCACTAGGTACTTTTTACACTAACGATATGGGATATTGGCAAGTAAGCGGTAATATCTGGGACAATATTGATTGGTCTGAAGATGAAAGTAAGCTTCACCCAGCAGGCCCAAATCCTTCATCAACTACTTCTATTAGCATACCTTATAACTATCAACTGGATAATACTCAGTGTGTTCCTGCAATTATTGCAGCAACCGCAGGTGCAAATAAGGGCTTAAAAGAGTCCAATGGTGAATGTGGTACGACTGAGCCCACAGATCCAACTGAGCCTACGGATCCAACAAATCCACCTGAGCCGACTCCTTCAGGGGAAAATCTTGCTTTGGCTGCAGGTGTAGATGGCAGCTCTAAAGCCAGCGGTACAAGTTATGGTAATGTTAAAGATGGAGATACATCCACTTACTGGTCGCCAAATTCATCTACTGGCACAATAAATATTAAAAACTTAAATACGACAATTAATGCAGTAAAGATTATTGAAGCGTCAGGTGCTCAAGGAAATATTACTTCATGGTCGCTGGTTAATTACGATACAGGCACAACGCTCGCTAATGGCGGGGCTGTACCTAATGTAATCACCTTTTCGAGTGTAAATTTGTCAAAAGTCAGTTTCGTTATTAACTCTTCAAACTCAACACCGAGAGTTGCTGAATTTGAGGTTTACAATGGCTATAACGACTCAGGTAGTTCAGTCACTAATACCCTAGTTAATGGCGTATACAGGGTTACACCTAAGCACAGTGCTAAATCACTTGATGTAGCTAATTGTGCAAATAGCAATGGTGCTAACATATCGCAATGGTCATGGTTAAATAACGATTGTCAAAAATTCAATATATCAACGGTCGATGGTATTTGGCATAGAATTTCACCAGTTAATGATCCATCGAAGGGCCTTGATGTAGCCGCTAACTCAACGGTTAATGGTGCAAACATTGCTCTGTACACATATACCGGTAGTTATAATCAACAATTTAGATTCCAAGCCGCTGGTACAGGAAAATGGCGGATAATAAATCGTAATAGTGAACTTTGTTTTGATGTTGAGGGAAATAAAGCAAATGACGGGGCAAATCTATTGCAATGGGCTTGCAGCGCTGGATCTGAAAATCAAATGTTTGAACTAACGCGACAGTAAACTTTAAATAATAAAAAACCACCTTCGATTTCTCTAAGGTGGTTTTTTAATTAAGAAGCCGTTATCTTACAATACCGCGCTCAGAACCTTTAACAAAGTCGATCATCAATTGCACTGCAGGATACTTTGCAGCATCTTCACTAAGCGACTCAATAGCTTCTTCAGCACCTAAGCTTTTACGATAAAATGCTTTGTATGCACGTCGTACAGCCATAATTTCATCACTTTCGAAACCACGACGCTTCATGCCTTCTTTATTGATAGCTGCAGGGCCTGCTGGCATACCAATGGTAGTAACAAATGGTGGTACATCTTTGTTAACACCTGAATACATACCAATAAAGGCATGTGCACCAATTTTACAAAACTGATGAACACCCGAATTACCACCAAGGATAACCCAGTCACCAACATGTACATGGCCGGCCACACTTGCGTTGTTAGCAAAAATTACGTTATCGCCAATTACCGCGTCATGTGCAACGTGTGTATAAGCCATAAATAAATTATTACTACCAATTTTAGTAACACCTTGGTCTTGAATCGTACCACGGTGAATAGTGGCACATTCACGGATAACGTTGTTATCACCCATTATTAAAGTGGTTGGCTCGTTGTTGTATTTTTTGTCTTGGCAGGCTTCACCCACAGACGCGAACTGAAAAATATGATTGCCAGAGCCAATAGTTGACGGCCCTTTAACAACAACGTGAGACTCAATAATACAGTTATCACCGATAACAACATCATTGCCAATATAACTATACGGACCAACTGAGACATTGTTGCCTAGTTTAGCGCCAGGTTCGATTATTGCTGTAGAATGGATCACTATTAAAACTCTCTTCTCGCACACATAATTTCGGCACTACACACTATTTTGCCGTCGACTCTAGCTTCTGCAGCAAACTTCCAAATGTTGCGACGTTCTTTTAAAAACTCAACATGAAGATGCATTGTATCACCAGGAATTACAGGTTGTTTAAAACGTGCGTTATCAACAGCAGCAAACAAATACAATTCGTTTTCGCTACGGTTTTCTACTGTTTTAAAACCTAATAAACCCGTTGCTTGCGCCATTGATTCTAATATTAGCACACCAGGAAAAATTGGCTGATTTGGAAAGTGCCCAGTAAAAATCGGTTCATTTATAGAAACATTTTTAATAGCATGTAAAGACTTGCCAGGTGTAAAATCAATAACACGATCAATTAATAGCATCGGGTAACGGTGCGGTAATAAACTTAAAATTTCTTGAATATCAAGGCTATTTAATTCGTTTGCCAAAATAGCATCCTTATTAGTGTTCAACGTTATGACTTAGCCAATGCTTCAAGCGCTTTAAGACGAGATTTCATGTCTGAAAGGTTACGCAAGTGAGCTATTGATTTACGCCATTCTTTGTTTGTTGTATGGGGCATACCAGATGAGTAAATACCTGGTTCGGTGATTGATTTTGTCACCATACTCATGCCGGTAATTATAACACCATCACATACAGACATGTGACCATTAATTGCAACCATGCCACCAATTTGACAGTTCTTGCCAATGGTAACGCTTCCTGCAAGTACAGTGCAGCCCGCTATTGCGGTGCCTGAATTAACTTCAACGTTGTGCGCTATTTGACACTGATTATCGATAATAACATTGCTATGAATGATGGTATTGTCCAGTGCACCACGATCAATTGTCGTACTTGCACCAATTTCAACTTTGTTGCCTATGATCACTGAACCAAGCTGAGGTATTTTAACCCACTGCCCGCGCTCATTTGCATAGCCAAACCCATCACTACCTACAACACTATTTGCTTGAAACAAACAATCTGAACCAATTTCAACATCGTGATAAATAGTCACACTAGGCCAAAGCTTAGTGCCAGAACCTATTTTAACACGTTCCCCGATAAAACTGTTCGGACCAATTTGCGCGTTGTCACCTATCACTGCATGAGCTTCAATGACTGCGTTAGCACCAATAGCGGCGCTATCACTAACAATCGCTGTTGAATGAACAGTTGCACTTGGATGAATACCCGTCGAGGCTGAGCGTGGTGTTGTATCCAT
>NZ_AUTP01000292.1:0-27968 GCF_000498075.1 Pseudoalteromonas sp. TAB23 | reverse complement strand
GCCGCCACAACCCGTTAAAGCAAAGCCCGAAAGTGCTGCAAAAATGGCAAGCGAGGTTTTATTATTTTTAAACATAGTTAAGGACTTTCTGTAAATAAGTTGTTTAAAATATTACAACACTCGCTCGTTTATTCAACATTTATAACTTTGATTTATGTAAATGAGTGTTAAAGCTTAGAGCTTGCTCGCACTACTTGTATCTGCAAATGCTTGCTTTTTCCACGCATTAAATAACTTTTGCTGTTTATCAGAGATTTTTAAACCGTATGTTTTCTGCATGTAAGCGTAAGTGTCGGCTATACGTTTACGTGCATAGACAGGCGGTTCAACTACACGTTGCTTAAAGTTTACTTTTACTTCGCAGCGACCATACTGTGTGGCGTTTTCGCTAAGCATGCCAAAACGATAATTAGAGCGATCGGCATTAATTTCGCCAATAGCTGGCGCTAAGTTATTTATATCAGCTTCCATTTTTCTAAATTTAGCACTTACTTTACGGCAGTTTTTACGTCCGCCATCTTGCCAACATTGTAGCTGATGACCAAATTCCCACGCCGGAACAATATGTTCCCACTCAATGCGTAGTGCTCGCACATTTACTTTGCCTGAGCGGGTAAGTGTATTTCGAGGAATGTAACCACAGTTAGAAGGATCAGGAACGAGTTTTTTGCCTTCTTTTTTAATATCACAACCGCAGTAAATACTTTTGGCGTTGTCAGGGAGGGTTTTAATTAAATGTCTTTTAGCTGTTGAAAAACGGGTGAATTGTTCGGCAGATACCGAAAAACACACACAACAAGCCAGTAAGGCCAGAATAAATCGAGTCATATCCATCACAAATGTGAACTACAGGAACAGGCAGTTTAAAGCCTTGAAGATAAAAGATAAAGTTAACTTAAGGCCTGCACTTATATTACTAAAAAGTGTCCGATTAATTTTTTATTCAAAGTTATTTTCACTATTCATTTATTTCTTACTATTTATCGTATTTTAACCACACAAGATTATACGTTAAGGAGTATGCTTAAAGCTTACTCAATATGGGGATTTGGATTGCAAATGAAATTTGTTGATTATTATGCAGTGCTTGGAATATCGCCTGATGCAGACGATAAAGCGGTTAAAGTAGCTTATAAAAAGTTAGCCAGAAAATATCACCCAGATGTAAGCAAAGAGCCTCAAGCAGAAGATAAGTTTAAAGAAATAGCAGAAGCTTACGAAGTCATTCATAACAAAGAAGAACGCACTAAATACGACGAGTTACGTCGTCATCAACAAAATCGTGCTCGTCAACAGCAAGGTAATTATGGTGGTAACAATGCCTCATCGCAAAGTAATTATCAGCAAAGCGATCCTCAAACCGATCAAGAGTTTTCTGATTTTGTTAATTCAATGTTTGGCGGCGCCGGTGGATTCAATCGTTCCGGGCAGAGCAGAAGTAACGCCGCTCGCGCGCAAAAAGGACAAGATGTGGAAATAGAGTTCCCGATTTTTCTTGAAGAGACTTTAGTTGATACCGTTAAGCCTGTTGAGTTTATGTTACCGCAGCGAGATAGTAGTGGTCGTGTCTCTGAAATTAAAAAATCACTTAAAGTGAAAATTCCCGCAGGTTCAGTAAATGGCGAACGAATTCGACTAAAAGGGCAAGGCGGATTAGGGTCAGCGAACGGGCAAAATGGCGATTTGTACTTACAAATTAGTTTAGTGCCCCACCCATTATTTGATGTTGAAGGTCATAACCTAAATATAGTCGTCCCTCTTGCACCATGGGAAGCGGCTCTTGGTACAAAAATAAATTTACCTACGTTGGCAGGCAAAATCCAATTAACTATTCCATCTAATAGTCAGTCTGGTCAACGCTTGCGTATTAAAGGTAAGGGATTAATGAGTAAAAAAGCCAAAGGTGATTTATTTGCTGTGCTTAAAATTGTTAATCCAACATCTGTTGATGATACCAGTAAAAAACTTTGGGAAGAATTAGCCGAAAAAGCTCACTTTGATCCCCGTAATAACTGGAGCAAGCCATAATGCAAATTATCGTGACACAAAAAGATGATTTACTTACTAGCAAAGAGCTATGTTTGAGTAGTGATATTAGCGAAGCAATTTTATATGAGCTAGTTGAGCACAATATTGCGGTTCCAATTGAGGGGAAGCATGTTACGCAGTGGCAATTTACGGTATCTGCAGTGACCTTAGTTAAAAAAGCGGCCCGTATTCAACATGACTTTTCGTTAGATTGGTCGGCAATAGCTTTAGTTTTACAATTGCTGGATGAGCGTGATGAGTTGATTTTCGAAAACGAAATGTTAAAGCGACATTTGAGTCGATTTAAACACTTGGAATAAAATCTGCCCTTGGGTACTTCCTAGGGCTTATTTAGTCTTTGGTGAGAGTGCGCTAGTTCTTAAAAACCAATATGACTACTTTGATTTATTCTTACTTTTAATTCGGATAAATCGTTTTAGTCGTATGTTTTGCATAAGTAGTAATATTCCACTTAGGCAAAAAAGTACGCTGGTTGCTGCAAAACTAATAAGCAGCGGATTATTAAAATCCTCTCGCTCATCGTAATCCATAATATGTAACATCCAAAAAAAGTCGAAAATTCGCCATAGTGTGCTGCGAACGGTGATAACTTTGCCGTTATTTTCTGACAAATACAGTGTTGTGTTAAATGTGTCGTCAAATTGTACCTGCCAAACATTGGTTTTATATCCAACTTCTCGCATACCTTGCTTTAGCAGTACAGCGCTTGTCACTTGATCATCAATAAGTAAGTGTGCTTTAGCATTTGCGGTAATTTGTATTTTAGTTGGCGGCTCAAAAGGTCGGCCTGTTATACCGTTAAAGCTTTGCTGTTCATCTTTATTTATTACTGTAATTATAGGTGTGGTTAAAAAGTTCTCAAAAATTATTTGTGTTGGATTAACCACCTGAGATGCAATATCGTCAAGGGAGGCAACATAATCAGCCTGCGTAAATGGGTTATTAAGAGTACGTGTTGCAAGATGCTCCCCATGAACTTTATCAAGAGGGATAGCGCTCATGACTAAACCACCTAATAGCCAAGCTAAAATTTGTAATGCGAGCAAATAACCGAGCCATTTATGTAACTTGCGAGCATACTTAAATATTTTTTTATTCATGTTTTAGTCTTATTATTTTTAGAGGCTAGTTTATTACATTAATGGGATTAGTTACTGCGACATTTTGTCGCAGTTTAAACTATAGCTTACTGTAATCATTTAAAAATAAAAAAGATTACACTTAAATTGCTAACATGACTTATTTGTTAATTGAGCTGAGTGTTTGATATCCAGCTAGCTTTAAACGCTAAAAAATACTTAAAAGCTGCGAAATATCTATATAAAGTGGTTAATAGAGCATAGTTGATTTGGTATAACGGTAAAACTGCGTTAAAGTTTGCAATGAAATTATTAGAGGATAAATACGAAACGATGTCGGAAATTCAATTTTTAAATGTAGATCTTGAGCTTGAATCAAAGCAAGATATTAGTTTGCTAGTGGCAGACTTGAAAAAAGTCGCGACGATTTTACATTATGACAAAGACGAATACCGTCAATTAGCGCGTATTGAAGCAACAGGTGTAGTAAACACGCCTGACAAAGCAATAAACCATATATGTGAGCTTATTGAATCGTGTTCGCGTAACGCGCTAAAACAATGGTTAAGCTGTTCACGTAGAACGTTTGATATTGGTTTTGAATCAGGCACTTCACCTAAGTGCTTTAATCAAGCCTTAGATGCAGATACATTATTGCGTATATCTGCGATTGGTGCGGGTATGGAAATTACAATTTACCCAATCGAAAAGTAACTACCTTCGCTCTACGACTGCTGCGGTCATTTTTGATACGCAGCACAGCTCATTGCGGCTATTTGTAATTTTTATTTCCCACACTGAACTACGTTTGCCAATATGAAACGCTCTTGCCGTTGCTGTTAAAGTGCCGTTGCGAGATGCTTTTAAATGACTTGCGCTAATTTCCTGCCCCACGCAGTAAAATTTTGTAAAATCGACAACAAAGTTAGCTGCATAGCTGGCAACTGTTTCGGCAAGTACAACGTTAGCACCGCCGTGAACCATTCCCATTGGGTTATGATGCTCAGGAATTGCCGGCATAGTGGCTACTAAGTAATCATCACCAATTTCAGTGACTTCTATTCCCATGGTTTTCATTAATGTTCCTTGGCCATCAATGCCTTGTTCTAACTGCTTGCACAGCTCTAAAGTGATGGGCTGGTACCAAATACTCATAATGACTCCTTTGCTTTTTTAATCATTTATAAATCTAGCTTTAGTTATATCCCTAAAATGTACACAAGTGAAATTACTTTGGCTATTTTAAGGCTTAATTTAAATTTGCGATTTTTATTTAACTGTATATACTCACAGTTAAATGTACTGTATGGAAAACCAGTTGTATGCGACCATTAACGAACCGCCAAGCTCAAATACTCGAACTAATTAAAGTTTTTATTAAAGACACTGGTATGCCTCCTACACGTGCTGAAATAGCGCAAACATTAGGTTTTAAAAGTGCCAATGCTGCTGAAGAACATTTAAAAGCACTTGCTAAAAAAGGCGCAATTAAAATGAAACCAGGTGCAAGCCGTGGTATTCAGTTAATTGAAGAAGAAGAGCCAGAGCAATTAGGTTTACCGCTTATAGGGCGTGTTGCTGCTGGTTCACCTATTTTGGCGCAAGAGCACGTTGAAAGTCACTGCAAAATCGATCCATTAATGTTTAAACCGGCTGCAGATTTTTTACTACGCGTTAACGGTATGAGCATGAAAGATATTGGTATTATGGATGGTGATTTACTTGCTGTACATCGTACTCAAACCGCTGAAAACGGGCAAGTTATTGTTGCCCGCCTAGACGAAGACGTAACTGTAAAACGTCTTGAGAAAGCGGGTCGTAAAGTATTACTTCATGCTGAAAACGACGATTTTGAATCTATTGAAGTAGATCTTGAGAATGAGTCTTTTAATATTGAAGGCTTAGCCGTTGGCGTTATAAGAAACGCTGATTGGATGTGACTTTAAAAATAGCTTTTAAACAAGCAGTTTTATAAATGCGTACTAATTAGTACGCATTTTTTGTTTTAAATTCGCACTAAAAATAGGGCATAAATAGCTCACTGACAATTTAAGCTGTAAACTTTTTTGCACTTATATTTTCCCCCTCCGAATACGTTAAACCCCTTTGTTTTGCTCATCTTTTGAACTTACTGTTACCTAGTTGGTTACTGATTTTTTATTAATTACTCAATATCACCTGATTGTTTTTTATACTAAAACTTGCTTGTTGTTCATTTTTTAGCTAATTATTAATGTGCTGAGCTAATAATAACTCACAGCTTTTTAGTTTTGAGAACACACAATATACACAAACCCGTTGTTGGCGCAGCAAAACCAATCAATATTAAATGAGATTGACTAAAAAAATAAAAATAACGAATTGGCGTTTAAGCCGTATGCCTCTTCGCTTTGCATTCGCAATAGCATCAAAGGAGCCGTCACATGGGTAAACTGACCTCTACCTTGTGGCTTATATTATGTGTTTTTTCGCACCCAGTTTTGGCTAACAGCCAATACAATATGCGCAAAGGCGTAACCGATATAAGCAATAATGTATATCAGCTGCACATGACCATATTTATAATATGTTGTGTGATTGGGGTGATAGTGTTCGCAATTATGTTTTGGGCACTTATTCATCACCGTAAATCTAAAGGGGCTGTACCTGCCCAATTTCACGAAAGCACTAAAGTAGAAATACTTTGGACTGCAATCCCGTTTGTTATTTTAATTGCTATGGCAGTACCAGCCACTAAAACCCTAATTGCAATGGAAGATGCCAGCAAAGCTGATCTCACTATTAAAATTACAGGCTCGCAATGGAAATGGCATTATGAATATATGGGTGAAGATGTAGAGTTCTACTCTATTTTATCTACCCCGCAAGATGAAATAGCGAATCTTGCAGATAAAAATCCTAACTACTTACTTGAGGTTGATAAACCTCTCGTACTGCCAATAAATCAAAAAGTACGATTTTTAATGACTTCTGACGATGTTATTCACTCTTGGTGGGTACCTGATTTTGCAGTTAAAAAAGATGCGAATCCCGGCTTTATAAACGAAACATGGACGAACATAAACGAAGAAGGTACTTACCGAGGCCAATGTGCTGAGTTGTGTGGTAAAGATCATGGCTTTATGCCCGTTGTGGTGGTCGCTAAATCTGAGGCTGATTTTAAAACGTGGCTTGCAGATGCAAAGCAAGCTAAACAAAAAGCAGCATTAGCAGATGCCGCATTACTTGATAAAACCCTCCCAAAAGAAGAATTAATGACTTTAGGCGAACAAGTATATATGGCCAATTGTGCTGCATGTCATCAGCCTACTGGCATGGGGTTACCGGGTGTATTTCCTGCACTTAAAGGCAGCCCTATAGTGCTTGGCGATATAAAAGATCACATTGATGTAGTTATCCATGGGCGACCCGGTACGGCAATGCAAGCATTTGCCAAACAGTTATCTATAAAGCAATTAGCAGCGGTTATTACTTATAAACGTAATGCGTGGGGTAATGATACGGGTGATGTTATTCAACCGAGTCAAATACAGGCAGCACTTGATGCCAAAGTGGAGGCGAACTAATGAGTAGCATAGTAGAACAACCTAACGCCAATGAAGCTCATCATGCTCATCACCCAGCTAAAGGTTTTAAACGCTGGCTTTACACAACTAATCATAAAGATATAGGTAGTTTATATTTAATTTTTTCGCTGACCATGTTCTTAATTGGTGGTGGAATGGCCATGGTGATCAGAGCTGAATTATTTCAACCAGGTTTACAGTTGGTCGATCCTCACTTTTTTAATCAAATGACCACAGTGCATGGTTTAATTATGGTGTTTGGTGCGGTTATGCCGGCCTTTACAGGCCTTGCTAACTGGATGATACCACTCATGATTGGCGCGCCAGATATGGCATTGCCAAGAATGAATAACTGGAGCTTTTGGATTTTACCGTTTGCGTTTTTAATCCTATTGGCATCGTTATTTATGCCTGGTGGGGGTCCTGCATTTGGTTGGACTTTTTATGCACCACTGTCTACAACATACAGTAATGATAATACTGCATTGTTTGTATTTGCCGTACATATTATGGGGATTAGCTCAATAATGGGCGCAATCAATGTGATTGTAACTATAGTGAACTTACGTGCTCCCGGCATGACATGGATGAAGTTGCCCTTATTTGTATGGACGTGGTTAATTACTGCCTTTTTATTAATAGCGGTAATGCCAGTGCTTGCAGGGGCTGTCACTATGGTACTTACCGATAAGTATTTTGCGACCAGCTTTTTTGATGCCGCAGGCGGTGGCGACCCGGTGATGTTCCAACACATTTTTTGGTTTTTTGGTCATCCCGAAGTATACATAATGATTCTTCCTGCCTTTGGCATTATATCTACAATAGTACCTACCTTTTCTCGTAAAAAACTTTTTGGCTATGCCTCAATGGTATACGCCACATCCTCCATAGCACTATTGAGCTTTATTGTATGGGCTCATCATATGTTTACCACTGGGATGCCGGTCGCTGGCGAGTTGTTTTTTATGTACGCGACCATGCTTATATCGGTACCTACAGGAGTAAAAGTATTTAATTGGGTTGCCACAATGTGGAAAGGCTCAATAACTTTTGAAGTGCCAATGCTTTTTAGTATTGCGTTTATTGTGCTGTTTACCTTAGGTGGCTTTTCGGGGTTGATGCTGGCAATTACACCTGCTGACTTTCAGTACCACGATACTTATTTTGTAGTGGCGCATTTTCATTATGTATTAGTAACAGGGGCTGTATTTTCGATAATGGCGGGGGCCTATTACTGGCTGCCCAAGTGGACGGGCAATATGTTTAATATCACGCTAGCTAAATGGCATTTTTGGCTATCGCTGGTGAGTGTGAACGTATTGTTTTTTCCTATGCATTTTGTAGGGCTTGCCGGTATGCCGCGTCGAATTCCCGATTATGCACTTCAATTTGCCGACTTTAACGCAATCATAAGTATTGGTGGATTTGCCTTTGGTTTATCGCAATTGTTGTTTGTAGCTGTGGTAATTAAATGCGCGCGTGGCGGTGATAAAGTGCCTGCAAAAGTATGGGAAGGGGCAGAAGGGCTTGAGTGGGAAGTTGACTCTCCAGCGCCATATCATACTTTTTCTACGCCGCCGGTAATTAAGTAATGACACACGCACCGCTACTCAAACGTTTGGTACTTATTTGCATAGGCATGTTTGCCTTTGCCTTTGCTTTAGTACCTTTGTATGACGTGTTTTGTGATGTAACAGGGCTTAATGGAAAACCTTCGCTTGAGCAGGCAGAGCAAAGTACACAAATAGTACAAAACCGAGAAGTCGGCGTTAGCTTTACTACTCACGCACAAAGTGGTGCACCGTTTGAAGTTAAATCAAAAGAATACAGTGTAGTGGTAAAACCCGGTGCAATGCGTGAAGTAATGTTTAGTGCTAAAAATAGCAGCAACCTAGATAAAGTAATGCAGGCTGTACCATCAGTCTCACCAGGTAAAGCGGCAAAGTATTTACACAAAATAGCCTGTTTTTGCTTTGATCAGCAACCTCTAAAAGCAGGGGAAGAACTTGAATTTAAATTACTTTTTTATGTTGATACCGCACTGCCAAGCGACATTGAAGAATTAACTTTATCTTATACCGTATTTGATATTAGTGAACAGCTGGTGGCAAGTAACAACTAGCTTTTTAAACTAGTGTGAAACTAGGAGTAAATAAAATGAATCAAGAATATGAGCATTATTACGTACCTGAGCAAAGCCCATGGCCTATTGTAGGTGCTGTTGCATTGTTTTTTATTGCAGTAGGGGCAGGCTTGACTGTTATGAGTGTAGGTAAAGAAGGTGGTAGCGGGGTTTATCTGCTTTATGCCGGTATTGCTGTACTTGTGTATATGTTGTTTAGCTGGTTTAAAAATGTAATTAATGAATCGGACCAAGGTTTGTACTCAGCACAAATGGATCGCTCTTTTAGACAAGGTATGAGCTGGTTTATTTTTTCTGAAGTTATGTTTTTTATGGCCTTTTTTGGTGCGCTTTTTTATGCACGGGTATTGTCGGTACCTTGGCTTGGAGGCGCAGGCAATAATGCAATGACTAACGAGGTTTTATGGCCTACTTTTGAAGCCGTTTGGCCGCTAGTTTCAACACCTGCTGGCGAAACTACTCAAGCTATGGGCTGGCAAGGCTTACCGCTTATAAATACCTTAATACTGCTTACTTCCTCAGTTACTTTACATTTTGCCCATGTAGCGATGGAAAACAATAAACGTACTCCACTTAAAGTTTTTTTAGGCGCTACTATTTTGTTGGGTGTTTGCTTTCTAGGGCTGCAAGTTGAGGAGTACATGCATGCATATAATGACCTTAATCTAACGCTAGATGCGGGTATTTACGGTAATACGTTCTTTTTATTGACTGGTTTTCATGGCATGCATGTAACGCTAGGAACGGTACTTTTATTTGTAATATTTTTACGGATATTAAAAGGGCACTTTACTAAAGATAAGCATTTTGCTTTTCAAGCAGCTGCTTGGTATTGGCACTTTGTTGATGTGGTGTGGCTGTGTTTGTTTGTATTTGTATATGTGCTGTAGCGTTTATTGGCGAATTATTTGCTTTAATAAAACTAAGTTTAAGCGCTGCAATAACAACAACTAAAACAACGACCGAAAACAATACGCGACGACCTAAAAAGTGAGACATAGGTCGTCCCCCAGTTTTCCCTGACACCATAATAAACAATGCTCTAAATAAGTTAAAAAGTATAAATATTAACAACAGTACGATAATAATTTTAATAATCACTGAGTTGACCCTTTATGCAGTTAGTTTTATGGCACAAACAAAAGCTTAGTTCACTAATCACACTTTGTATGGTTGTGGTTGTTGTACTTGTGTGTGTGCGACTAGGATTTTGGCAGTTGGAGCGGGGTGAGCAAAAACAGCAGCAACTAACCGCTATTGCTAAGCAACAGAATCGGGGTGTGGTGAGCTGGTCTCAATTACTTAACCTGCCTGATAGCTGGAACAAAACAGGTGTATTGGTTGAGTTAAAAGGGCGGTTTGTACAAAACCAATATTGGCTTTTAGATAATCAAGTTTATAACGGGCAAGTAGGGTACGATTTACTTGCTTTACTAAAGCCAGCCAGCGAAGAAAAAGTGATTTTAGTTAATTTAGGATGGGTAAAAGCGCCTATATCTAGAGATACACTGCCAAAGGTTACTCTGCCTACAGGTGTTTTTATTCTTAAAGCGCAAATAAAAGAAAATAACCTAAGTAGCTTTACGCTTGAAGATAAAACTACAAATAACGACTTACCTACAAGAATCCAATCTATCGACTTGAATATGCTGAGCACTCAAAGCCAGCAATCATTAATTAATTTTATGGCTTACAGACAAGGTACTGGTGATGAGATTGCAACACCTCATTATGAGGCAGTTGTTATGAGCCCTCAAAAGCATAATGCCTACGCTGTGCAATGGTTTTTAATTGCTGTTGCATGTGCTGTTGTGGCTATTTTTGCGAGCAAAAAAAGGACACATAATGAAAAATAATCCCCTTGTGTTGTTTGTGGGCTGCTGCGCTATCCCATTAATTTTGGCATATGGCGCATTAAAGTTTGATTGGTTGCCTACTGCAATTACTAATAATGGCGAGTTTTTAAGCCAAGAAATAAAACTTAAAAATTGGCCGCAAAATAATCCCAAGCAATGGACTATCGCACTTAATTATTCAAACGAATGTAACACCCCATGCAGCGAACAACTCAATGCACTTAATAATTTATATGTGGCACTTGGTAAAAACCAAGGCAAGGTTGATATGGCTGTAATGGGAAGTCCCGACAATAAAAACCTACCATGGAAAATTATTACCGAGCAACAGAGTTTAAATCCTGCAAGTTTGTATTTAATTGATCATATGGGGTTAGTGGTACTTGAATATCCCTTTAAGGTCGAGCCACAAGAAAACCGTTTAGTACAAAAAGGGTTATTAAAAGATCTAAAAAAATTACTTAACTATTCTCGTTCTAGCTAACTAAGTTGAGCTTAAGTTGGAGTATCTGATGTATAAAAATTATAAAAACTTAGTATTAATAACAGGATTACTCGCTTTAATTGTAGTTGCTTTAGGTGCGTACACCCGCTTAAGTGATGCAGGTTTAGGGTGCCCCGATTGGCCTGGTTGTTATGGCTTTTTAACGGTACCTAAGCATGAGGCTGACATAGCCTTAGCAACTCAAAGCTACCCCGATATGATGTTCGAAACCGCAAAAGCGTGGAAAGAAATGATTCATCGCTACTTTGCAGGTGCTTTAGGCTTACTTATTTTAGGTTTATTTGTGTTGGCTTTTTTAAAACGCCAATATCCAACTACGCCAGTTAAATTGCCTTTGGCTTTACTTCTACTAGTGGTGTTTCAGGCTGCTCTTGGTATGTGGACAGTAACCATGAACCTTCAGCCGCTTATTGTAATGGGCCACTTATTAGGTGGCTTTAGTATTTTGTCACTTATAACGCTTTTATATTTACGGCTAACCGCAAAACCTATTATGGGTGGCGATAGCGGCGCAAAACGCTATTTCGGTTTAAGTTTAGTAGCGCTCAGTGTATTAATTATCCAAATTGCACTTGGTGGTTGGCTGGCTGCAAATTACGCCGCTCCACATTGTAGTGGTTTGCCATTGTGTAATTACGCACAACCGTTTTCATTGAGTAGCGTATTTCAATTACCACTTGAGCACAGTAATTATGAGTTTGGTGTGTTATCGCAGCAAGCGCGTATGTCTATTCATTTATTACATCGCATTTGGGCACTCGTTACTTGCATTGTTCTGGCGTTAATTATGTGGAAAATATACAGCCAAGCGTACTCTAAAAAAATTAAAAATTGCGTTGTGAGTGTATTACTTGTTCTGCTTTGCCAAATTAGCTTAGGGCTTATTTTAGTACATTGGCATATTCCGTTGGGAGTTGCACTGGCGCATAACTTGATGGCAGCCATACTGTTATTAAGCATGGTTAGGTTGTGTTATTACCTAAAATCACGCACATAAAGGGGAAATATGATGGCACTTATAATTGATAAAAAAATACTGCTACCCGTTAATACTCAATCGCTAATTTCGCGTACACATAGTTTGCTGCAAGACTACTTAGCAATTAGTAAATTTAAAGTGGTAGCTATGCTGGTGCTAACAGCTTGGGTTGGTTTAGCGCTGGCTCCCGATGTAGGGCGCGGTATGGTCGTACAGTTTATTAGCTTGTTAGGTATAGGGCTACTTTCTGCTGCTGCAGCGGTTATTAATCATGTGGTTGATAGCGAGATAGACTCAAAAATGGCGCGGACTCGTCATCGCCCTGTGGCTAAAGGGCGTTTAAGTAAAACACATGCGCTTAGTTTTGCAGCTGTTATTGGGGTTGCTGGTTTTATTATGCTGATGGTGTGGGCTAATACCTTAACCGCTATATTAACGTTATTTGCATTGGTAGGTTATGCATTTGTTTATACATCATTTTTAAAGCGTGCAACGCCGCAAAATATTGTTATAGGTGGGTTGGCTGGCGCAATGCCTCCATTATTAGGTTGGGTGTCAGAAACAAACCAAATGGCAGCAGCCCCTTGGTTACTCGTAATGATAATATTTACCTGGACCCCACCACACTTTTGGGCGCTGGCTATAGCACGAAAAAGTGATTATGAACGCGCTAAAATCCCTATGTTACCAGTAACCCATGGTATCGATTTTTGTAAAACGTGCGTCGTTGCTTACTCTGTTTTACTCGCTGTTGTTTGCGTATTACCTTATTTAATCGGTATGTCTGGATTAATCTATTTGATAGGTGCATGTGTATTAAATGCCGTGTTTATATATAAGGCGGTCAATTTAAAAATTGCTGGAAATGATGAGACTGCAATGGACTTATTTCGTTTTTCGATTATTCATTTAATGGTACTCTTTGTAATCTTATTTATAGATAAATGGCTCCCTTTATGAAGCAGTTATGGCTTGGATTAATTGTTATTTTAGTTTCGTTTTTATCAGCATGTTCAAATGAAAATAGTCCACCAGATGTAGATGCATTAGTTTACGAAAATGCAAAGCCACTGTCTGATTTTACGCTAAACGATCAGCGCGGCGAATTAGTGACTAAGCAACAATTTTTAGGACAGTGGAATTTAGTATTTTTAGGCTACACAAGCTGCCCAGATATTTGTCCATTAACACTTGCTAAGTTAAATGCTGTTTATAAAAATGTACAAGCAGATTATCCGCTACAAGTTTGGTTTTTATCGGTTGATCCAAAACGCGATACACCAGCTAAACGAAAGCAATATATAGATTACTTTAACCCAGACTTTTTAGCTGTGTCGGGAGAGCATAAACACCTTTTTCCTGTTGTTCGAGAGCTTGGTTTAATTTACGCCATTAGCGATAGTAGTGAATCAGAATATGCTGTTGATCATAGTGCCTCGGTCGCTATGGTTGATCAAAATGGAGCCGTTAGAGCTATTTTTAAACCAGAATTTAAACAAGGTAGTGTGCCATTAATTAATGCGACGACTTTAACTGAAGAGTTTAAAAAAATAGCTGATTACTATAAAAACTAGTTTTTTACTTTTTACCAATTTTAAAGGAGCTTTAGGCTCCTTTTTTTGTATTTTAACGACAGGTTAAATTTAATTAAGCATTTTATGGCAATTTTAATAACTAGGGCTAAGCTTTTGTTATGAATTGAATTGACAGGGAATGCACTTACTAAATGCTAAAACTTCCGAGCGAACTTGCTATTACGCAAGTTGAAACACTACATCAAGACTTACTACACGAACTCAATAGCAACGATGATATCTGTCTTGATATTAACGATGTGATTTCTGCTGATACTGCCTCAATTCAACTTTTATGCGCCTTACAAAAACACCTACTTACTATACAGCACAAAATAATATGGGTAGGCAGTAGCGAGGCCTTAACGCATACAATTAATAAACTTGGCTTAAGCCAATACTTAACAACCGAAAGTAAAAGTTAGGGGTATATATGAAAAGAATTTTAGCGGTTGATGATTCAGCATCGATGCGTCAAATGGTGAGCTTTACATTAAAAACTGCCGGGTTTGATGTAACCGAAGCTAAGGATGGCAGTGAAGCTCTCGCTATTGCCAAGCAACAAGACTTTGATGCCGTGATCTCAGATGTAAACATGCCAATAATGGATGGAATTACATTAATACGAGAGCTGCGTACTTTACCTAGTTATAAATTTACACCACTACTGATGCTTACTACAGAGTCGGGCTTAGAAAAAAAGATAGAGGGTAAAGCTGCTGGTGCAACAGGTTGGATTGTAAAACCATTTAATCCCGATCAGCTACTAGCGGTAATTAAAAAAGTTATTCGCTAAGGAGCGCAGTGTGAGTATAGATTTAAGTCAATTTTTTGAAGTTTTCTTTGAAGAGAGTTTTGAAGGCCTAGATACCATGGAGGCTGAGTTATTAAACTTAGTGCCAGGTGAGGAAGATTTAGAAACTATCAACACTATTTTTAGAGCTGCTCACTCAATAAAAGGAGGCAGTGGCACTTTTGGTTTTAGCTCCGTTGCTGACTTTACTCATGTACTTGAAACACTACTGGATCAAATTCGCCAAGGTGAACGAGAGCTTAGTACCGAGCATGTCAATTTATTACTCAAAGCTGTGGATTGCTTGCGCGCTTTACTTGCTGCACTTCAAGGTGAGCAAGAGCCAGATTTAACCGAGGCAGATTTGTTAAAAGTACAATTTGAACATGTACTTGGAATGAAAAACGAAACACAAGAGAATAAACCTCAAAGCTGTGAAGAGCAAACAAGTAGTAACACCTATCAAATAGACTTTAAACCCCATCATCATTTATTTAAAACAGGAAACGAGCCACTGTATATGATCAGTGAGCTTGAAGAGCTAGGTGAGTTAGAAACCACAGTATTTTACGATGAAGTTCCAGAAATCACCGATTTAAGTAGTGATGAATGCTTTTTACATTGGCGCTTTTTTTTAGATACTAGCCATGATGAAAAAGCCATAAAAGAAGTATTTGAATGGGTAGAAGACGATGCCGACATAAAAATTGAATTATGCGGAGGCTTATTTGGCAATGATGAGCAAATACAACCTAATCAAGGTGAGATATCTAAAGCTGTTGAGCTTGAAACATCCGATTTAATAAAAGTAGCTGAGCTACCTAGTAAGCCAAAGCAACCCGCTGCTAATAAAGATAAAAAACCTGCAAGTACACCAGAGTCTACCTCCATTCGAGTTGGTATTGATAAAGTTGATTCGTTAATAAATATGGTAGGTGAACTTGTTATTACACAAGCGATGCTCAATCAGCTTAGCGAACAAGAAATCACACCANCCAGCCACAATCACTTTACTACAAGAAGGTCTAGCGCAACTTGCCCATAATACGCGTGATTTACAAGAGAATGTGATGCGCATTCGTATGCTGCCAATAAACTTTGTATTTAGTCGTTTTCCTCGATTAGTGCGAGATATAGCGCAAAAACTAAATAAGCAAGTTGAGCTAAAGTTGATTGGAGAGCAAACCGAGCTTGATAAAACAGTAATGGAAAAAATATCCGATCCTATGGTGCATTTAGTGAGGAACTCACTTGATCATGGATTAGAGACTGTTGAGCAAAGACTGGCGGCAGGTAAAGATCCCGTTGGCACAGTAACCTTAAATGCATTTCATCAGGGTGGAAACATTGTTATTGAAATAATGGATGATGGGCAGGGGTTAAATACAAAAAAAATAAAAGAAAAAGCCATCGCTAACGAATTAATCTCAGCTGATAACCATCTCAGTGACGATGAAATAAATGAGCTTATTTTTATGCCCGGCTTTTCGACAGTGGATGAGGTAAGTGACTTATCTGGTCGTGGAGTTGGGATGGATGTAGTTAAGCGAAATATTCAATCATTAAATGGCTCAGTGGAAGTAACCTCAGCGCCCGGTGTTGGTTCTACGTTTACTATTAGATTACCACTTACTCTCGCTATTTTAGATGGGCAATTAGTTAAGGTGGCTCAGCATACTTATATTATCCCGCTCATTTCTATTGTGGAATCTCTGCAAATTGATATTGCTAAAGTGAGTCGAGTGGGTAAAAACCTTGATGTATTGAGGCTTCGGGACGAATACATTCCTATTTTAAGGCTCTACGATATTTTTAATCATAAAAATGCCATTGAATCACTCGATAAAACGCTGCTTGTTGTTGTAGAAACAGATAACCAAAAGGTGGGTTTATTAGTTGATGATTTACTGTCTCAACAACAGGTTGTTATTAAAAGTTTAGAGGCTAACTATCATAAAGTTGATGGCGTATCGGGAGCTACTATTTTAGGCGATGGGCGTGTATCGCTGATTGTGGACATTAGCGGCTTAATAAAGCTCTCAGGTTTAAAAAAACCAGGTAGCCAAGAATTAACGATTGAAACGCAAGCCACTTTGGAGGCGTTATGAGCTCAGAGCAAAGCCAGTTAAGTAATCAATTAAATCTTCAGCAACAGCAAGGTGTAAAACAGTTTTTAACTTTTATTATGGCTGATGAAGAATACGGCGTTGATATTTTAACAGTACAAGAAATTCGCAGTTGGGAAGAAATTACAGTACTGCCCAATGCGCCTAAATTTGTAAAAGGCGTTATTAATTTACGTGGAACAATAGTGCCAATTATTGATTTACGGTTGCGCTTTGGATTACCAAGTGTCGACTATGGGCCATTAACGGTGGTTATCGTTGTCAAAATAGAATTTGAACTAGGTAGTAAAATTATAGGTGTTGCTGTTGATGCCGTTTCTGATGTTTACAGTATTGCGGAGCAAGATGCGAAAGCGGTTCCTAGTTTATCTGAATCGAATAATTGTGAATATGTAGCTGGGTTGGTGAATGTTGGTGAAAAAATGGTAGCGCTAATTGACCTGCAAAAAACAATGAATATTTAGCAAACAGAAACTAAATGAATAATAAACTTAAAGGTGGTGATGAGCATGGGATGGTTTAGTAATCCAAAGCAGTCAAAATCAAGTAATGATTTAATTGTAGACGCATTGAATAAATCATTAGCGGTGATTGAGTTTGAACCTAACGGAAAAATAATTACTGCAAATATGAATTTTCTAAACGCGATGGGCTATCGCCTTGAAGAGGTTCAAGGCCAGCATCACTCTATGTTTGTTGACCCAGATGAAGCTCAGGGCAACGATTATAAGAACTTTTGGCAACGCCTGCGTAATGGCGAGTTTATCTCAGATGAGTTTAAGCGTAATGCAAAAGGTGGAGCTGAGGTATGGATCCAAGCAACTTATAACCCAATTGTTGATGAGCAAGGGCAAGTATTAAAAGTAGTTAAGTTTGCCACCGACGTGACCGAGCAAAAGTTAATAGCAGCAGAAGCTTCAGGGCAAATTAGTGCTATAAGTAAATCTCAAGCGGTTATCGAGTTTAATTTAGATGGCACTATTATTGATGCCAATGATAACTTTTTAAATGCACTTGGTTATCAACTTAGCGAGATTAAAGGTCAGCACCATAGGCTTTTTATTGAACCCGAACATGCAAATAGTATCGAATATAAAGAGTTTTGGGCCAAACTAGGTCGCGGTGAATTTGATTCAGGGGAATATTTAAGAATAGGGAAGCAGGGTCAGGAGGTTTGGATTCAAGCATCTTATAACCCAATTTATGATATGAACGGCAAGCCGTTTAAAGTGATTAAATACGCATCTGATATTACTGAACAAAAAGAGCTTGAAAAAGCATCTCGTAAAGCAGCCGATTTAGCAAATGCGCTTAAAGTTTGCCAAGCGAACGTAATGATTGCTGATGAAGACCTTAATATAGTATTTGTGAACGATCGTGTTCAGCAAATGCTAAAAGTCCGCGAAAAAGAATTACAAACTGTATTACCAAGCTTTTCTGTTGATAATTTAATTGGCACCTGTGTTGATGATTTTCATAAGCACCCTAATCATCAGCGCGATTTATTAAAAAATCTCGATAAGCCTCATAAAGCCGAATTACTTTTAGCAGGTGTCACTTTCACCTTAATTGCTTCACCTTGGATTAGCCAAGATGGAAAGCATTTAGGCACCATTGTTGAGTGGGAAGATAGGACCAATGAGGTTGCGCTTGAAAAAGAAATAGCCGAACTTATTAGCGCGGCAGGTAATGGCGAATTAGATACAAGAGTCGCGGAAGAAGGCAAGGAAGGATTCTTTTTACGTTTGGCTCAAGGGCTAAATAGCTTAGTTAAAATAGTTGATGATGCAGTTGCTGACACGGGCAGTATGCTCGATGCGATGGCAAATGGTGATTTATCAAAACGAGTTGAAAAAGAATATAAAGGCTCATTTGATAAACTCAAACGCGATGCTAATGCTACGGCAGATAAGTTAACGGAAGTGATTAATCGCATTAATTCATCGGCAACGCTTGTAGCCAGTGGTGCAGAGGAAATCTCTCAAGGTAATGCTGATTTAAGCCAACGTACAGAAGAGCAAGCTTCGTCACTTGAAGAAACAGCGTCGAGCATGGAAGAGATGACTAGCACCGTTCGCCAAAATGCTGATAACGCAAAAGTGGCAAACGATTTAGCAGAAGAAACATGCGAAAAGGCGATTCAAGGTGGTGAGGTTGTAAATAGAGCAGTTACGAGCATGTCGGCAATTAATGAGTCGAGCAAGAAAATTGCAGATATTATTGGTGTCATTGACGAAATAGCATTTCAAACTAACTTATTAGCGCTTAATGCTGCAGTAGAGGCTGCAAGGGCTGGTGAACAAGGTCGAGGCTTTGCGGTTGTTGCAGGTGAAGTTCGTAATTTAGCACAGCGCTCTGCAGGCGCAGCGAAAGAAATTAAAGAGTTAATAAGAGATAGTGTAGGCAAAGTAGCTGATGGCTCTCAATTAGTTAATGAGTCGGGCGCTACACTTAAAGAGATTGTTGTGTCGGTGCAAAGAGTGACGCAAATGATTTCTGATATTACAGAGGCATCTGAAGAACAAAGTGCGGGTATTGAACAAGTTAATACCGCAATCTCACAAATGGACGAAATGACGCAACAAAATGCCGCCTTAGTAGAGCAAGCCTCTNTGGCTGAGCAAGCTAATGAGATGCGCCAACTACTCAACTTTTTCTCAATAGGTCAGCAAGAGATGGCGATGATTTCGCCGACTATGCGCACACCTAAATTATCTCATAAGTCGCAAAGCAGTTTTGTAAGTAATAAACCCAGAGGTGATAACTTTGTAGACTCTGCTGATGAATGGGAAGAATTTTAACAACCAATCTTCTTATATACCTCGCTGAATACATAATCACAGCGAGGTATTATTTGGCAGGCTAAATTGAGAGCGAACAATGAAAGAGTTTTTGTGTACCGACCGCGACTTTAAAGAAATTGCCAGTTTAGTTTATAGCGCATGTGGAATTGTATTAGGTGAGCATAAGCGAGAGATGGTTTATTCACGCTTAGCAAGACGTATTAGAGAGCGAAAACTAACTGACTTTAAAGCCTATTTAGAGTATTTAAATAGCCATAAAGATCAGGAGTTTGATGCCTTTATTAATGCAATAACAACTAACTTAACGTCTTTTTTTCGTGAAATACACCACTTTGAATTTATAAAATCTGAGCTTGTACCTGCTCTCTTAAAGGCAAATAAAAATAGTAAGCGAGTAAGAATCTGGTCTGCAGGTTGCTCAACAGGAGAAGAGCCTTACAGTTTGGCGATGACTTTAAATAATGCATTTCCAAGCAATTGGGATGTAAAAATACTAGCAACCGATTTAGATTCTAATGTATTGGCAAAAGCACAAAAGGGTATTTACACCGCAGCGAATGTTAACGGCTTAGATGACGTGCAACTTAAGCGTTGGTTTTTAAAAAGTAAAGACGGTGAAAACTATAAAGTTAAAGATAGACTAAAAGAGTCTATTTCATTCAAGCGTTTAAACTTATTGCAAGATTGGCCAATGAAAGGATCATTTGATCTTATTTTATGTCGTAATGTTGTTATTTACTTTGATAAAGAAACAAAAGATCAGCTTTTTAAGCGTTACGCCAATATATTAAATGAACAAGGTTATTTGTTTTTAGGTCACTCAGAAAGTATGGGAAAAGAGCATGCGCAATTTAAAAATTTAGGGAAAACTATGTACGAAAAGGGACAAAATGCACGCAGAGTTTAGGCCGGTATTACCTAACTTTGAACATATTAAACGATATTGGGACTCGGGCCGAGGTAGCGTTGTTGCTAAAGTGCTTCCGGGTGAGTTTTATGTTTCTAAAAATAATGAGCTGATCTCTACAGTTCTGGGTTCGTGTATTGCGGCTTGTGTTTACGATGAAGTACTAGGGATTGGGGGCATGAATCACTTTATGTTACCAATTCAAAAGGGAGTAGAACTTAAGAATGCGCATAGTTTAAGTTGTCGGTACGGTAATTGGGCTATGGAGTATCTTATAAACGAAGTTTTAAAAAATGGTGCGTCTCGCCGTAACCTAAAAGTAAAACTTTTTGGTGGGGGTAAAATTATTAGTGCGATGACTGATATAGGGCTGGGTAATATTAGTTTTGCAGCGGCGTATATTAAAGAAGAGGCATTAAATCTAGTTGCCCACGATATGGGTGGACCATGGCCACGAAAAATATTTTTTCATCCGAACACCGGTAAAGTTCATATGAAAAAACTTAAAAACCTACATAATAATACGATTGAAAAACGCGAAGTCCGTTACTTACAAAACCTTAAAAAGCAAGAAGTAGTAACTGATATAGAGCTGTTTTAGGAGTATGCATGATTAAAGTATTAATAATTGACGACTCCCCCTTAATTAGGCGTTTACTCACTGAAATATTACAGCAAGCTAAAGATATTACGGTAGTGGGGAGCGCTGAGGATCCCTACGAAGCTCGCGAAATGATAAAAAAGTTAAATCCTGATGTATTAACGCTCGACGTAGAAATGCCAAAAATGGATGGCATTAGTTTTTTAAAAAACTTAATGCGATTAAGACCAATGCCAGTAGTGATGATTTCAACACTGACCCAAAAAGGCTCTCCTATTACACTCGAGGCACTCGAATTAGGAGCTGTTGATTTTATAGCTAAGCCTACTAACAACGTAAGAGAGCAATTGAGCCAATATGCATCACTTGTTCAACAAAAGGTGCGAATAGCTGCTGGAGCAAGAGTAAGAAGCTATAAAAAAACGGTCGTCACAAATGAGCCTATTAATACCCATTCTCAATTTTTACTTAATAAAGTAATTGCGATAGGTGCTTCAACGGGTGGTACTGAGGCTATCAAAGAAGTACTTATTAAAATGCCACAAAATTGCCCGCCCGTTGTAATTACTCAGCATATTCCTCCTGTGTTTAGCGCCTCATTTGCTGAGCGAATGAATCGTACATGCACGATAAATGTGAAAGAGGCTGAACATGGCGATAAGCTTAGCACTGGCTGGGCTTATATAGCACCAGGTGGTTTTCATTTAAGTATTAAAAAGCGAGGTGTTAGCTTGTATTGCCAGCTTGATGATGGCGAGCCGGTCAACAGACATAAACCTGCGGTAGATGTGCTGTTTAACTCATTAGTTGAGACAGGAGCTAAAAACGTAGTTGCAGCCATACTAACAGGGATGGGGAGTGATGGCGCAAAAGGGTTACTTGCACTAAAACAAAACGGTGCGTATACCTTGGCCCAAGATGAGTACTCATCGGTGGTATGGGGTATGCCTAAGGCTGCCGCTGAGTTAAATGCAGCGGACGAGATAGTTGCGCTGGATAAAATAACCCAGCGACTATTACATCAGGCAGTTAAGGTTTAGGCGCTTCAATTACCCAAGGCTGCGAAAACCAAAAATAATCACCAGGGCTAGAAATAGAAGGGGCCGTACAATTAAAACGAGATCGCCCTTTATTAAGCATCTTTGGTGAGGTTATTTCGACTGTATTTTTATTTACCCATTTTAAATCTGCTTGGCCTACGCTTGATACGTAACAGGCAAATTGGCTTTTATGAAAGTCACCCATTTTAAATTCAATTGTGAGCGTGGGTGGATTTTGTTGTGTAACGCTATCTTGATAAGTTAAATTGGTGATATTAAATGCGCGTGAGTTAAGCTTAGTAATAAGAGTTTCTAGTTTGCTGTAAAAGCCTGATGCAGGAAAACGCGGTAAGCGGCTAAAATTAGAGTCTTTATTTACAGCGCCGGAGTGCTGACCAATACCCACAAAACCAAGCTCTGTCACAAGTGCTTGCAGCTCGTTATTAAACTCACCATACGGGTATGCTAAGTATTTATAGTCGTGGCCTATTTCTTCTTTTATACGCTTTTGAGAGCTAATAATATCTTGCTTAATACGTGATTGCCATTGTGCATCGGTTTCGTTTTCAAGCTTAAGGTGTAAGTAATCATGTTGTCCGCTATGATTGGCTATTAATGCCCCTTTTTTAGATAATTCTTTGAGCTTATCCCACCCCATTACGTAGCTCATGCCCTCGTCTATTAATTTAGGATTTACAAAGATAGTGTACGGGTAGCCAAACTTTTCTAAAATAGGCGCGGCTTGTTCATAGTTATTGTTATAACCATCATCAAAGGTGATGGCGACAGTTTTATCAGGTAAGGTTTCACCTTGCTGAAGTGCGCTTATTAAGTCATTAAGAGGAATAACGTTAAAGTTGTGCTCTTTTAAATAGCTCAAATGTTTAGTGAATGTATTGGCGCTAACGCTCGTTACAGCGGGTAGGGTTTCACTAACATGATGATACTGTAAAATAACGGCTGCTTGAGCCCGCACAGATATACTAATGAGGATAAATAATACTAAATGAAACAATTTCTTATACATAATAAGGCACACCATAAAAGCTTGCTGTTGTTAGCGGGTCCGATGATACTATCAAATATCACAGTGCCGTTGTTAGGAATTGTTGATACCGCTGTAATTGGGCACTTAGGAAGCGCTCATTACTTAGCGGGTATTGCCCTTGGCTCTGCAGTTATATCTATTTTATTTTGGCTTGCTGGTTTTTTAAGAATGAGTACCACGGGGCTCGTGGCACAAGCATACGGAAAAAACGATTTAACCCAACTTGCCGCTTTACTTAAACGAAGCTTATTGCTTGCAAGCGCAGTGGCTGTGCTATTAATTGTGTTATCCCCATTAATAAAGCACGCTATTGCTTACCTCTCCGCCGCCAATAGCGATGTACTTATCCAAGCGTATCAGTATTTTAGCATTCGTATTTTTAGTGCTCCAGCAGCATTGTGTAATTTAGTGTTACTGGGTTGGATGCTTGGTGTGCATTATGGTCGAGGCCCATTTTATTTATTACTCGTCACTAATATCGTTAATATAGTACTCGATATTTATTTTGTTGTTTATTTAGATTGGGCAGTTGCAGGCGCTGCGTGGGCTTCACTTATTGCTGATTATACGGCTTTAGTATTTGCACTGTTTTTAGTGGTTAAACTAGCTAAAAAACAAGACATTGATCTAAATGTACCGAATTGGTTGAGTATTAGCAAAATGGCTGAATTATTGAGTTTGAATAGAGATATATTTATTCGCTCTTTAATACTGCAATTATGCTTTAGTTTTATGACGTTTTACGCAGCGCGTATAGGCGAAACCACATTAGCTGCTAATGCTGTTTTACTTAACTTTCTAATGTTGGTGAGTTTTGCTCTTGATGGCGTTGCTTACGCGTCTGAGGCAAAAGTAGGGCAAGCTAAAGGCCAAGGAAGCGTTAAAAATATAGAGCTTTGGGTTAAAATAAGTGTATTTTGGGGCATGCTTTTTGGCGTCTTATATAGCGCTTTTTTTGCATTATTTGGCCGCGGTATAATCAAGCTTTTAACCAATGTGCCAGAGGTTATTCAAGAGGCAACACACTATTTACCATGGCTAATAGTGTTGCCTATTTTGGCCATGAGTTGCTTTTTGTTTGATGGTGTTTTTGTAGGGCTTACGCGAGCAAAGAACATGCGTAACAGTATGATACTTTCAGCTGGAGTTGGCTTTTTTGGTGTGTTTTGGGTGTTTATAGACTTGCAAAATAACGGATTATGGTTGGCTATGAGCTGTTTTATGTTAATGCGCGGGGTTACATTAATAATTAAATATCACCACTTAAAAGTAAATAATCAGCTATTAGATTAAATTAAATGAATGGTTTATTTCCAGAGATCGGGGTCGTGGTGTTTAGGGCCCATATCTTTTAAAACTTGTGAAAAACGATTAGCAAAAATACCGCAGTAGCCCCAACCGGCAAAAAATAATGCGGGGAGTAAAATTATAACGCCAATTATTTGTAAGCTGTAGTGAGTGTAATACCCAATAGATATGAATATCACGGCTAGCACAAACAGTGCTAAGCCGCGAAAAAAGCGCTTTAAGCTCAGCTTAGGGTTGCTCCCTAAGCGATAGATAAGCTGCTTTAGCATTTACAAGGCCTAATAGTAAGAGTGATCGCCCGCTTCGTGCTCTGTTATATCAGCAACACCGGTGATTTCTTCAAACTTAGCTATCATTTCTTTTTCAATGCCTTCTTTTAGCGTTACATCGATCATAGAACAACCGTTACAACCACCACCAAACTGAAGTATAGCTATACCTGCAGCTGTAATTTCAACAAGGCTTACTTGACCACCGTGGTTAGCAAGTTGTGGATTTACTTCGGTTTCTAACATGTGCTGTACACGTTCGTTTAACGATGCATCGTTACCTATTTTACGTGCCTTTGCATTTGGTGCTTTTAGCGTTAACTGAGTACCCATTTTGTCGGTAACAAAATCAATTTCAGCTTCTTCTAAAAATGGAGCACTTTCTACATCTACAACGGCATCAAAACCGTTAAAGTTTAGGCGAATATCGCTCGCTTCTACAGCGTCTTCTGGACAATAAGACACACCACATTCCGCTTGTGATGAACCAGGGTTTACAACAAACACACGAATATTGGTTTGTTGTGATTGATCTGCTAATAGTTTAGCAAAATGCGCTTGCGCTGTTTCGGAAATAGAAATCATAAAACCATCTATACTTGACTAAATTACTCGGATACTGCGTATCATACTCCGCTCATCGTGTTGCGGCTAGTGTTGAGCGTAAAAAGTTGGCATCTATTTTAAGCAATGGTAGCGTGCAAACAACGAACATTTTTTGAGTGATTTATATGCGTTTGGTATTAACATTAATGGTGGTGTTGCTTAGCTTTTCAAGTGTAGCTAAGCCACTTTCGTATTATTTTGAACAAGATGTAAAATTTGACCCTTCAATTCCTACTCCTGAGCAAGTACTCGGTTACGAAGTAGGAGAGTGGCACGTGAGACACGATCAGCTCGTACGTTATATGGAAATACTTGCTGATAAAAGCGACCGTATAAATTTTGAGGTGATTGGCCGCACGCATGAACAACGCCCGTTAGTAATGCTAACAATTACTGCTGCTGATAAGTTATCAAGCATAGAGCAGACACGCCAAGCTCACTTAGCACGCTTAAGTAATAACAGTGGTAAAGCACAAGACGACCCTGCTGTTGTATGGATGGGATACAGTGTGCATGGTAATGAGTCATCAGGTAGTAACTCATCTTTGCTGGTGGCATATTACTTAGCTGCTGCACAAGGTACTGAAATAGATGAGCTATTAAATAACACGGTTATTTTACTCGACCCTTCACTTAATCCTGACGGGCTTGCTCGTTTTGCTAATTGGGCAAACAGTAACCGAGGCATGAACTTATCAAGTGACCCTAAAACCCGTGAACATGTTGAAAACTGGCCAAGTAGTCGTACCAATCATTACTGGTTTGATTTAAATCGTGACTGGTTATTACTACAGCATCCTGAATCGCGTGCGCGTATTGCCAAATTTCATCAGTGGAAACCAAATATTTTAACTGACTTTCATGAAATGGGACCAAACAGCAGTTACTTTTTTCAACCAGGTATTCCAAGCCGTAAACACCCAATAACACCTGATGAAAATGTAACGTTAACTAAAGCGATTGCTAACTATCACGCAAAAACGTTAGATAAAAACAACGCACTTTATTTTACTGAAGAAAGCTTTGATGACTTCTATTACGGTAAAGGTTCAACCTATCCCGATGTAAATGGCGGCATAGGCATTTTATTTGAGCAAGCAAGTTCTCGTGGACATATTCAAGACACTATAAATGGACCTTTGAGCTTTCCTTTCACTATTAAAAATCAACTGTTAACGAGTTTATCTACCTTTAAGGCAGCAGTTGATAACCGCCAAGCATTACTTGATTACCAGGCTAAGTTTTACAATCAAGCTACAGATTTAGCCAGCGATGAAAGCTTTGAAGGTTATGTTGTTGAAGGTGCAAGCGACAACACCCGTATTATGCACTTTTTAGAATTGTTAAAGCAGCATCAAATTAACGCTTACCCACTTACTAAATCATTAAAAGCAGATGGTAAGAATTTCAGTACACATAGCTATTTTGTACCATTAGCACAACCACAATATCGTTTGGTAAAAGCGATTTTTAGTGAGCAAAAAAACTTTGCCGATAATACTTTTTACGATGTATCTGGCTGGACATTAGCGCATGCGTTTAATTTGCCATTTTCTAAAGTTAAAAGTAGTTGGGGATTAAAGGTTGCTGATAAAGCATGGGAAAAAGTAGCAACCCCATCATTTTCTTCACTCACCGAAGGTTACGCATTTGGTTTTTCGTGGGATGATTATTTAGCACCTAAAATGTTAAATAGCTTATTACAGCAAGGTATAAAAGCACGTGTAGCGCTAAAAGCATTAACGGCTAAATCAACATCAGGAGAAATTAATTTTAAACCTGGAAGTATTATTATACCGGCTGGACTACAAACAAATACAGATTGGATTACCTTGCTAAATAAAGCACAAAATGAGTTTGGTATTGCAATCAAACCGATTACATCAGGTTTAACAAGTAAAGGAGCCGATTTAGGGTCGCGATCAATGGCGGNAAGCCAGTACGAAGTCGGCGAAGTGTGGTATTACCTAGATCGCTTTGTAGGTGTTGCACCAACAATTGTTGAAATGAACCGCTTTAGTTCACTCGAGTTAAGTGACTACAGTCATATTGTGCTTGCTCATGGCAATTACAATAGCCTATCTTATGCCGACAAAGTGGCTATTAAAAGCTGGGTAAGAAAAGGCGGCGTTATTTGGGGTCACAAAGGCGGCGCTAAATTTTTAGCTGATCAGCAATTACTCAAAGCAAGCTATCTATCACGACAAGATGTAGCAAGTGCATTTAAAACGACAGGTTTAAGTTATGGCGATAAAGATCATTTAGCAGGACGTCAACGCATTGCAGGTGCTATTTTTAATACTAATGTAGATTTAACTCATCCGCTTACATTTTCACTTAAGCGTAATACATTGCCCGTATTCAAAAACAGTACTTGGTTGCTAGAAGCTTCCGATGCTCCGTTCGTAAATGTACTTACCTACACTAAAAATCCATTATTGGCAGGCTTTACCGATGCCGTTAATGTTGAGCAAGTTGCTGGCGGCGCTGGCTTAATTGCTCACTCATACGGACGAGGTACAGTGATAGGCATGACCGACGACCCTGTATTTAGAGGTTACTGGTATGGGACTAGTCGACTACTAAGCAACGCTTTATTTTTTGGTCATACGTTTCGTGCAAATGGCGAATAATACCAATTCGCTTAATTAAGTGATCTATTTTGAGGATGGAAAAACGTGTTGATAGCTAGGCAAAAAATTCGCTATTTAGTTG